>DPSI01000207.1:0-235 GCA_003527165.1 Pseudomonas sp. | reverse complement strand
TGCCCAGCAGCCAGAAATCGGAGTTGACGCCCGGCATGTGCGACGAACTCGACAGCGGCGTATACATGAACCAGCCAGCCTTGGGCGCCACGCCGAGAAACACGCTGGACAGCAGAATGATGCCGCCGAAGAGGTAGCAGTAATAACCGAGCGCAGACAGCCGCGGAAAGATCAGATCACGCGCCCCGATCATCTTCGGGATCAAGTAGACCGCCAGGCCTTCCATCATCGGCAC
>DPSI01000208.1:2245-2630 GCA_003527165.1 Pseudomonas sp. | reverse complement strand
CGCCAGCAGCACGCCGAGCAGGGTCATGTGCATCGAGGTCAGCAGCAAACCGGCGATACCGGCCAGCGCGCGTCTGTGCCGGACACCGCCGAACGCCGCGAGCCATACCAGCAGCCCGACGAACAGGTAACTGCCCTGCTCCAGCAATTGCGCCGCCTGCGACGTGCGTGCCGCATGGTGCAGCGCCGGCATGTGCCAGGCCCAGACCACGAACAGTTCGATCACCGAGGCCAGGATCGGCGAAAACAGCATCGGCACCCGACTGGAGAGGTCCAGCCGGCCACCGGCCAGTCCGATCGCCAGTAGCGGTGCCGCCACCGCGACCACCATCACGTGCATCAGCATGTGGCCCACGAACAGCCGATCGGCCATGGCTGGTAGCGGG
>DPSI01000208.1:343-2178 GCA_003527165.1 Pseudomonas sp. | reverse complement strand
CACCATCAATGACAACGGGCGCCAGATCATGCGCAGCTCCTGATGAAGACCACGCAGAGCGCGACGAACACCGTGGCGACGAAGCTCAGACCGCTCAACAGCAGGGTCGAGAAGCCGAGAAAACGATGGCGATCACCCGGCGTGTCGAAGTCATGTGGCGCCGTGGCATGACCGAAGGTGTGCATGCGCCAACCACGCCAGCCGGTCAGGGCTATACCCACGAGCGCTAGCAACGTCAGCACACCGATGACGATCCGCACGTCACCCAACGGCCCCGTACGACCCACGACCTTGGCGCACCAGACTGCCGCCGCCATATAAGACAGCACGAAGTGCACCGCCCAAATCGCCGGCCCGAAGGTCAGAAGCCAGAGCGTACCCCGCTCACCAGGCGGCGCTTCGGACTGTTCTTCCGGTCGGGCTTCGGTTCGCTCGGTCACATGACCTCCGGGAAGCCGGCGATGACCGCCACGGTCACCCCAACGGTGATGAGCATGAAATGCCAGTACAACGCGACATTGCGGATATCAATGTCGTGCTCGGCCGTCATCCGCCCGGCGCCGCGGCGCGCCAGGCAATACAACTGCATGATCAAGCCGACGCCTAAATGCAGCAGACACCAGAGCACCAGCACCCAGACGGTCGCCGGATACACATTACTGGTCGGATCGAGCCCACTGAAATGCGGCCCGGCCCATAGCGCGCCAGCGCCTGCCACGGTCAGCAGCGCCGCCAGCGCCAATGTGAGATAAAAGCCTGCTGCCTGGTCGCGCTCGTTGCAGCGACGCGCCAGCAAGGTCAGGCACCAGGAAGCGAGGATCAGGCCCAACGCGGTCGTCGGCCAGACCACACCGGGGCCGGCAGCATCCGCCGGGGGGAAATCCTGATGCACCGTCCAGAAGAAAAAATAGCCGAAGACCAGACTGGCGAAGGCACTCATGTCACCGATCATGGTGATGAAGGTAGCCCACCAGCCCACCGACTTGGCGCCCGAGGCGTAGAGCGGCACCGTCACGTCCAGGCCGATGTCCTTGCGTGGCTTTTCCGGAATCACCGCGGTGCCCGTCCACAGCCAGACGAGAATGGACACCAGCGCCAGAAAGCCGCTGACCAGTGCCGCGACGTACCAGCTGTAGGTGGCGAAGATGAACAGGCCACCGGTGAATACCGCCGCCCAGAAGCTGATAAAGGTTGGGCCGGGCACGCGCAGGCACTGGATCGGCTCGGCGTCGATAATGCTGCTGATCAGCGTCTCGCGCTTGCCCTCCTCCGCATCCGGCAGGTAGCCACGCCCGGCATCGACGTCGCGCATCAGGTTGGGCTGGTCCCAGAGCGGATAACGGCTCTTGATGATCGGAATCGAGCGTGTGCCCCAGGGCATGCCGGGCATTTCGGCCAGCCACTCGAGGGTGCCCGCATTCCATGGGTTGCGCTTGCTGTAGGGCTGCTTGCCCTTGGGTCGCAACACGTCCCAGACCAGCACCGCGACGCCGGCGGCGAGAATGAAAGCGCCAACCGTAGAGACCATGTTGAGCACATCGAAGCCCATTCCCGGCGCATAAGTGTAGACGCGCCGCGGCATGCCCAGCAGGCCGGTGAAATGCATCGGTAGGAAGGCGATGTTGAAGCCGATGAACATCAGCCAGAAGGCGATCCGCCCAAGGCGGTCTGACAGCGTCTTGCTCAGCGCCAGCGGGAAGAAGTAGTAGAGCCCGGCGATCACCGGGAACAGCATGCCGCCGATCAGCACGTAGTGCAGATGAGCGACGATGAAGTAGGTATCGTGGGCCTGGAAGTCGAACGGCGCCAGCGCCACCATCACCCCGGTCAGGCCG
>DPSI01000208.1:0-205 GCA_003527165.1 Pseudomonas sp. | reverse complement strand
CATCACCCCGGTCAGGCCGCCAAGAACGAAAATCGCCAGCGCGCCGGCGACGAACAGCATCGGCACCGATTTGACGAAGCGCCCCGCCAGCGCTGTGGCCAGGAAGCAGAAAATCTGCACGCCTGTGGGAATCGCCACCGCCTCGGACGCCGCCGAGAAAAATGCCAGCGAGATGCCCGGCATCCCGGTGGTGAACATGTGGTGC
>DPSI01000253.1 GCA_003527165.1 Pseudomonas sp. | reverse complement strand
GCGCCCTGGAGTCACCCGCCCGCCCCGCGCAGACCGCCCCGCAGCCGGAGCAGAGTGGGCTTGCTGACCTGCCATATCAGACCCTGTTCAATGCCATCGCGGCAGCAACAGACGCAGGCGACTCGCCAGTCAGCATCAGCGTCAAGGCATTCCGCGCCGCCCTGTCTGCGAAGGAGGAGTGAATGGCGATTCCGATCAAGCACGAGGATGCGGAAACGGTCGCAGAGTTTCCCAGGCTGATAGAGCGATGTCACTTCTGCCAAGCGCGAACCCGTTGGTGGCACGAAAACACCAACAATCCGGTTTGCCCTGGCTGTTCAAAGCTACACAAGGTTGCCGAGCTGCCGGACTGGGGTAAGGCGATACGAGCCTACAAGCGAAAGCAGCGCACCACCAGCCCCGCCTAACCCCCTAACCAACACACCACATCACACAGCCTGCCGGCGAGAGTCGGGGGGATAGGAGATCTGCATGTCCGAAATTACCTCTCGCGCCTTGGCGCTATACAAGCCGCCGTTCCGTTTCGATCGCTATGGCTACATATGGGACGCGGAAGACAACATGGTTGCGGATAACCACATCGAGGCAGAAGCCGACGGCGCAGCGCTTCGCGTGCGTGGCTGGGGGCGCATTAGCTATCTAAAGAACCCAGAGCAGCTACAGGACGAGATAGGCCGAATCATGGCCCAAGCGCTGACTGAGTATTGGGAGCGGAAGCACCTTGGCATTGCCGACGATCTGGAGGGCTGACCCATGCAGCACACAGACAAGGCGATAGCCGAGTTCGAGGCGTGGTGGATTCGTCAGCCATTCAACAAGCTGTTCGAGGACGTGAAGGACCAGATGCGGAATGTGTGGGTGGCGTCGCGGATGGAGTTGGTGATTGAGCTGCCGCCGCTTATGACGAGATACGAAAAGCCAGACTACTACTTCGCAGATGGCGTGTACGCCGCCATCGAAGCAGCCGGCGTACCGGTAAGGGGGTGAGGATGGGCGCACGAGAGAAACCAGAGCCGATTGAAGGTCTGCCCGTGGACAAGGTGTACGAACGGAAGTTGGCCGAACTGATCGGTACTACGCCGAAGGCCTTGGAGCGAAAGCGTCAGCGCGGAGTGTTGCCGCCTGGCGTATGGGAGAAGATTGACGGCTGCATCATGTACAGCCTGGAGAGGTACAACGAATGGGCAGAAAGTCAGTGGGGCTCCCCCAAGGCGTCGAGATCGCTGGGGGCTCCGTCCGCATCCGCTTCACATGGAAGAAAGAGCGACGTTGCGAAACGCTCCCCTATCCTCAAACGCCCAAGGGATTTGCAGCAGCAGCAGGTTTACGAGCTCAGGTAACGCAGCTGATCAAGCTCGGTATGCTCACGGACGACAAGTATGCCGAGCTCTTTCCCTCATCCAGGTACACCCTCGCCCGCATCACCCCGACCTTCGGCCACTTCGCACAGCTCTGGCTGGACAGCCGGCAGATCGTGTTCAACACCCGCCGCAACTACCTTCGAGTCCTGAACAAGTACTGGATGCCTCATTGGGCCACGAAGCGTCTGGACGAGATCCTGCCGGTGGATGTGCGCGTGCTGATGACCAAGATCGAATGGAACTCGGCGACCGACCGTAACGCCGCGGTACAGGCTGCCAAGGCGATCCTCGAAGCGGCAGTAAAGGACGGCATCATTGCCGAGAACCCGATGCGCTCAGTCGAGAAGGCCAGGGAAGCCGAGAGAGACATTGACCCATTCACCCCGGCAGAGCGAGACGCCATCCTGGCCGACCTGTACGGGCACCTGACAGGCATTCGCCGCAGTTACGCATCCTTCTTCAAGCTGGCGTTCTATACCGGCCTGCGGACTGGGGAGCAGCTTTCCCTGCGATGGTCAGACGTAGACCTTGCCGCCCGAACGATCCGCATCCGGTCGACACTGGAGAAAGGCAAGGCACGAGACAACACCAAGACGAAGCGGGTTCGAAAGGTGCTATTAGTTGACCAGGCAATCGAGGCGCTGGAAGAGATGGCCGAGCTCACCAGGGACTGGAACGAGTTCGTGTTCGCCCCCACCAGCGGCGCGAAAGGCAACATCAGCAACGTGGTCAGCACGGCCTATCACCTGAAGCAGTCGATGAAGCGGCTGGGCATCCGCCCGCGTCGGCAGTACGATACCCGGCACACCTACGCGACGGTCTGCCTGTCGGCTGGTATCGCTCCGGCCTTCATCGCACAGCAGCTTGGCAACAGCATAGAAACCCTGCTGAAGCACTACGCCAAGTGGATCTCCTCCAGTGCCGACTGGGCCGAACTGGACAAGCTTAAAAGCAGCTAAATGGTACGAAATTGGTACAGAGGGGAAGCGGCAAACCTTCAAAGCCGCGCAGCACTGTACATACAGCGATTTCTTTGAACTTGCCGGTATAGTAAAAATACCGAACTCACCAGTCTAGTATTAAAAGCACACATGACAGAAAGCCCATCCACACCCTCTGGCCCAGGCCGCCCGAAGGATCTTGCCAAGCGCGAGGCGATCCTCAAGGCCGCTCAAGTGTTGTTTCTGAGCAATGGTTACGAAGGCAGCAGCATGGACGCCATTGCCGCGGAAGCGGGCGTCTCGAAGCTCACCCTTTACAGCCACTTCAAGGACAAGGAAGCGCTGTTCGGCGAAGCGGTGAAAATCACCTGCGAGACGCGCCTGCCGCGCAAGCTATTCGTGCTTGAGGACGGCTGTTTGATCAGCCAGGTACTGCTGGATATCGGCCATGCATTCCAGGCGCTGGTCAACAGCCCGGAGTCCATTGGCCTGCATCGCGTCATGGTCGCCATGGCGTCGCAGAATCCCGCGCTATCGCGGATGTTCTTCGATGTCGGGCCGCAACGCTTGCTGCTGGATCTCGAGCAGCTGCTGATCCAGGCGAACCAACGCGGTATGTTGAGCGTGGACCAGCCCATGCGCGCCGCAGAACATTTCTGCTCGCTGATCAAGGGCGCCGAGCATTTTCGCTTGCTGATCGGCTATGCAGAAATGTCCGAGTCCGAAGAGGCGGACAAGCACGTGCAGGACTGTGTCGCCCTTTTCATACGTGCTTATGGCGGCGCGAAGATCACAGCAGGCTGAGTCGGCCGAACTCGACCGACTCGGCGAACGCGCACCACGCTGCCCTGAAGGACTCGCCCTTGAGGCACGAGGGACAAGCATCGTGTCCCTTGCATAGGGCGCAGTGTTCAGTCGTGGCTCAACGCGCCGATCCGGTGAATGGATAGATCCGCGCCGTTGAACTCCTCTTCTTGGCTCAGGCGGATTCCAACGACCGCCTTGAGCAGGCCGTACACCAGGAAGCCGCCAACCAGCGCAACCAGTACGCCCAGCGCCGAACCGAGCACCTGGCTGGCCATGCTGACGCCACCCAGCCCACCCAGCGCCTGCTGACCGAAGATGCCGCAAGCCAGACCGCCCCAGACGCCGCACAGGCCGTGCAGCGGCCACACCCCGAGCACGTCATCGATCTTCCAATTGTTTTGCGCCGCGGTGTTCGTCTGGACGTTCACCGCGGCGCAAAACAATTG
>DPSI01000400.1 GCA_003527165.1 Pseudomonas sp. | reverse complement strand
GCGAGTCACCTCCGAGCGCTTGCCGGTCAGCCCGGTCAACAGCACGACAAATTCGTCGCCACCGAGGCGGGCCACGGTATCTTCCTGACGGATGCTGGCTTCGAGGCGAGCGGTGATCATCTTCAAGACGGCATCACCGACCGGGTGCCCCAACGAGTCGTTGATGTGCTTGAAATGGTCGAGGTCGAGAAACAGCAAGGCACCGCGCAGATTGTGCCGTTTATGCAGCGAGGTCTGCTGAGTCAGGCGGTCCATCAGCAATGTGCGGTTGGGCAGGTTGGTTAACGGGTCGTGATAGGCCAGGTGATGAATCTGTGCATGGGCGGCCTTCAACTGGCTGATGTCTCGCGCTGAGAACAGTAGGCACTCGGTGTCGTTGAGTTCGATCGGTTCGACCGATACCTCGATGTGCCTGGGATTTCCGTGACGATCCTGGCCGACCACTTCCCAGTTGGCTATGCGGCCGTCGCGATTCAGCCGTTCGAGGAACGTGTGGCGTTGCGCATCGGGCAAGACGCCCAGTTCGGCAGCTGTGCGACCAATCGCTTCCTCCGGGCGATAGCCGGAAAGGCGGTAAAAGCCTTCGTTGACCTCGATAAAGCGCCCAGTGCCGCGCTCGATGATGATGATGGCGTCGGGGCTCGAGTGGAACGCCGTGGCGAACTTTGCCTCGCTGACCTTCAGCGCCGTCTCGGCCTGCTGGCGCTGGGTGATGTCGCGGAAGGTGGTGACGATGCAAAGCCGCCGGTCGATTCGAATGAAACGGCTGGAGACCACGCAGGTGACATGTTGGCCGGTCTTGGTGCGAAATTGCGCCTCGGCATTCTCCAGGCGCTGATCGCGAGTCAGCTGCTGGTAAAGCGTCTGTCGCTGTGTCTCGTCGCGCCAGATGCCTATTTCCGGCGCCGAGCGTCCAACGATATCGCGGCTCTCCCAGCCGAACACGGCGCTAAAGCTCGGATTGACCTCGATGAAAGTGCCGTCGCGGATGCGCGACAGCGAGATAGGATCGGGACTGCCCAGGAACAAGGCGGAAAATTTGGCTTCGGATGCGGCAAGGTGCTGTTCGCGCAGGACTCGCTCGGTGGCGTCGATGATGATGCCGGCCATCCGCAGCGGTGCGCCGTGTTCGTCGCGATACAGCTTGGCAGTGCTTTCCAGATGACGGGCCGTGCCGTTCGAATGCTCCGTCTGATAGGTCGCCTGGTAGATCTGGCGCCGCCCGGCGAGCAGGTCGTTGTAGGCCTCACGCATGGTTTTCCGGTTGTTTGCCTCAACGCTGCGGAAAAACTCGCGGAATGATCCGTCGAAGGGACCCTCAATGATGCCGTGCAATTCAGAAGCCCGAGCCGAGGCATAGAGCCGGTCGCCGGGGATGTGCCACTCCCAGTTGCCCAGCTCTGCCGAGGCCAGCGCCAGTTCCAGACGTTCCTGGCTGTCTTCAAGGGCCTGGGCCTGGGTATGCTGATCGGTGATGTCGCGGATGATGCCTGTCAGCGTCGGGAGTTCCGTTCCGCTGTTCTGCTGCTGGCCTTCGACTTCCAGCCAGCGCACGCTGGAGTCCGGCAAACGCACCCGATGGCGAAAACTGAAGCGCGGCTCGCCGGCCTTCAGCACGGCGCGAATGGAGGCCTCTATACGGGGCCGGTCTTCCGTAGCCACGAGCGTGAGGTAATACTCCAGGGTAATTTCGACGAGCGGTTCCGTAAGGCCGAAAAGCCTGCCCGTGCCGAGTGACCAGTGCACGATGCCGTGAGATAAATCCCAAGACCAGACGCCTACTCCCGCACCGTCGAGTACCGATAGCAGGCGAGTGGCATCCTGCCAGGGCTTTGCCGCTTCGTGTGCGGTGGGGTTTTGAGGGGGCTCAGGAGGTAGCATGAGGGGCCTCGATCGGGTGGGTCAGGGAACTGCGGATCGGGCAATGGCAGATGGTGCTCATTGATTCTCTGATGATCTTGTTTTTATGCAGCGAACTTATCCGTAGCTAATGGCAAAGTGCAAGTGCGGTTAGTCGGCATCCAGCAGCGACATGAAGGCTTTCGCAGCGTTCGATAGGGTGCGCTCGGTATGCGTGATGTAGCCGAGTTGCCGCGATAGCTGAACTCCCGGAAGTGGCAGACGCACCACCTGCTCATCGAGCATGGTACGGGGCAGCACACTCCAGGCGATGCCAATGGAGACCATCATTTTGATTGTCTCCATGTAATTGGTGCTCATCGCAATGTTTGGTGTAAGACCCTCGCGCTCGAACAGCCGTTGAGCGATATGGTGGGTAAAGGTATTGCCACCCGGGAATACCGCCGGGTAGCCGGCGATGTCCGCCAGGGTGATCTGGCGTTTTTGCGCCAGCGGATGTTCGGGGGCCACGACGAAGTCGAGCGGATCGTCCCATACCTTGCGGGCACGAACCGGCGCTGCCGTTTGCGGTGCCAGGGTGATCACGGCGAGTTCGGCGCGGCCGTGCAGGACTTCCTCGTAGGCGATTTCGGAGTCGAGGAAGCGGATATCCAGATTCACGTCCGGGTAGGCGCGAGTGAAGGCCCTCAGCAACGGCGGTAGGCGATGCAGGCCGATGTGGTGGCTGGTCGCCAGGCATAGCCGCCCGCTGACGTCGCCGTTGAGGTTGGTCAGCGCCCGGCGAGTGTCGTCCAGTACGTTGAGGATCTGGTACGCGCGAGGAAGCAGCGCTCTGCCGGCTTCAGTCAGGCCGATCTCTCGCCCCAGTCGATCGAACAACCGTACATTTAACTGTGATTCCAGTGCGGCCAGGCGTTTGCTTACTGCAGGTTGAGTCAGGTGCAGACGCTCCGCGGCCAGGGAAAAGCTACCCATCTCGGCGATGGCTATAAAGGCGTTGAGGCTGGCGAGGTCCATCGGCTTGCTCCGGCGGGTCGGTCTGAGACGGGAAATCTGCTTCGCAAGGGGAAGCTTATTCCCATTCCAGCTTGGAATGCTTTGAATGAAAAATATGAATTTGAGTAATTCAACGCAACCCCATAGCATCAACCCCATAAGCAAAAGGGCTATAGCCCAACGCACTGATGAGGAAAGTCCGATGGCCGGAAAAACGCTCTACGACAAGCTCTGGGAAATGCATGAGGTCAAACGCCGCGACGATGGCTCGTCGCTGATCTATATCGATCGCCACATTCTCCATGAAGTGACTTCGCCGCAGGCCTTCGAGGGGCTGCGTCTCGCGGACCGCAAGCCGTGGCGCGTCGACGCCAATATCGCGACCCCGGATCATAATGTGCCGACCACCAGGGGCGAGCGTCAGGGCGGCCTGGAAGCCATCACCGACGAGGTATCGCGTATCCAGGTACAAACACTGGATGAGAACTGCGATGACTTCGGCATCCTTGAGTTCAAGATGAACGATGTCCGCCAGGGCATCGTCCATGTCATTGGTCCGGAGCAGGGCGCGACGCTGCCGGGCATGACCGTGGTCTGTGGCGACTCGCACACCTCCACTCACGGTGCATTCGCCGCGCTGGCCCACGGTATCGGTACTTCGGAAGTCGAGCATGTGCTGGCGACCCAATGTCTGGTCGCCAAGAAAATGAAGAACATGCAGGTGCGCGTCGAAGGCACGTTGCCCTTCGGTGTGACCGCCAAGGACATCGTCCTGGCCGTGATCGGCAAGATCGGCACGGCCGGTGGTAACGGCCATGCGCTGGAATTCGCGGGCAGCGCCATTCGCGATCAGTCCATGGAGGGCCGCATGACCATCTGCAACATGGCCATCGAGGCGGGCGCCCGCGTGGGCATGGTCGCCGTGGACGAGAAGACCATCGCCTACGTCGAAGGGCGGCCTTACGCCCCGAAGGGTGCCGATTGGGACAAGGCCGTGAAGCTGTGGCAGGACCTGGTTTCCGACGACGACGC
>DPSI01000399.1 GCA_003527165.1 Pseudomonas sp. | reverse complement strand
CCAGAATCAATGCTGACAGGCTGTTGTAGACGAGTATCACCACGCCCGCCAGAATTCCGCCCAGGGACAGCCCGTAGTCACCGTAGAGGCTGGTCGCTAACGCCAGGCCAACGATGCCGTTGTTGCCACGAAACGCGCCCTGAACGTAGACGCCACGATCCACCTGCGGGCAGCGCCACAGCGCCCAGACCCAGGCCAGAAAGAAAGTCGTCACGGTGGCAACGACGTAGTAGCTCAACAGGGCAGGCTGCAACGCTGCGTCCAGATCGGCCCGGATGATCGAGAGGAACAACAGCGTCGGCATCGTGGCTTTGAATACCAGAGCCGAGGCGGTCTGGATAAAGGCAGCATCGATCCAGCCCAAACGCTTGAGCGCTACACCGATAAACAGCATGACGAACACCGGGGCGGTAATGCCCAGGGTCTGGACGGCGACGGAAAGCATGGATGGACTCGAGGACGAAAAAGGCCGTCTATGGTAATCGCTTCCGGGCTGGAAGCTGGAAGCTGGAAGCTGGAAGCTGGAAGCTAGAAGTATGGACTGCCTCAAGCCCGTCGAGCTTCTTCCAGCTTGAGGCCGTCTTCTCTTTAGATGGCAGGATGAGACCCCGCCGGCTCGCTTGCACTCAAGCTTCAAGCTTCAAGCTCAAGGCTGCTTTTCTACCGCCTCACCGGACGTTTCTGCAGTTTGCGCTGCAAAGTCCGACGGTGCATCCCCAGCGCACGCGCGGTGGCGGAGATATTGCCGTCATGCTCGGCGAGCACACGCTGGATGTGCTCCCATTGCAGGCGATCGACCGACATGGGGTTTTCCGGCACCAGCGTATCCAGGTCGGCATGCTTGGAAAGCAGCGCAGCAAGCACATCGTCAGCGTCGGCGGGTTTGCACAGGTAGTTGCAGGCGCCCCGTTTGATGGCCTCGACGGCGGTCGCAATACTCGAATAGCCAGTGAGAATCAGCACCTTCATCTCCGGATCCAGCTCGAGCAGTTTGGGCAGCAGGACCAGTCCGGAGTCGCCCTCCATCTTCAGGTCCAGCACGGCGTAGTCGGGCAGTTCCTGCTTCGCCAACTCCAGGCCTTCTTCGGCCGATCCAGCGATGCTGACCTGTAAACCCCGGCGGCTCATGGCTCGTGCCATGACCCGAGTAAATGTCGGATCGTCATCCACCAGCAGCAGATGAGGCTGTTCTTCGCCTTCGTGCTGCAACTCTTCGGTCATGTTTGCATTCCTCGCATTATGGTCACGTCAGGTTCAGGCCCGCAGCGAGCCATGCGGCAGGCGCAGCTCGGTCAGGGTGCCACCGTCTTCGTGATTGTAAAGCTTCACCGTGCCGCCGGCGCGGGTAACGCTGGCCTGGCTCAGAAACAGGCCGAGACCGAACCCCTTGCCCTTGGTCGTAATGAAGGGTCTGCCAATCTGTTCGGCAATAGCCAACGGTACGCCAGCGCCGTGGTCTCGAATGGTCAGCTTGATCCACTGCGCGTCCCAGTCCAGACGAATATCGAGATTGTCCGGGTTGGCATCGGTGGCGTTGTTCAGCAAGTTGAGCAGCGATTGGCCCAGGTCCGCCGGCGGCATCAGGCGCGGCGGCGTGCCCTTGCCCAGACACTGGAAGCGATAGGTTGCCTCCGGATGCATCAGGTGCCAGCGCTGCAGCACCGACTCGACCCATTCACGCGCGGTCTGTTCAACGACAGCCTGCCGACGGTCCGCCTCTGCGGCACGCACCAGCTGACGCAGGCTTTCCTTGCACAGCTGAACCTGTGATTGAAGCAGTGCCAGGTCTTCATTCAACTGAGGTTGCTGATATTCCTGACGCAGCTCTTTGAGTAGCACACTCATGGTCGCCAAGGGTGTTCCCAGTTCATGCGCGGCGCCGGCAGCCTGCGTCGCCACGGCCAATAACTGCTGGTCACGCATGCTTTCTTCACGGCGCTGGGCCTGGAGCTGTTCCTGGCGTCGCAACTGCTCGGCCATACGCGCAACGAAGAAGGTGATCAACGCCGCCGCCAGGGCAAAACTCAGCCACATCCCGTAGACCAGCAGCGTGGTGCGATCGACCGGCGGGGCGATGACCGGGTCGTACCACACCAGCATCAAGGTATAGCCCACCAGCGCCAGACCGGACAACACCACGGAATACAGCCAAGGCAATGTCGCCGCGGCGATGGTGAGCGGCACCAGGTAATAGGAAACGAACGGATTGGTCGAGCCACCCGAGTAATACAGCAGCGCGCTGTGTATCAGCAGATCGGTGGCCAGATGCACAGCGTACTCGAGCTCGGTCACCGGCCAGGGCCCACGCAGGCGCAGCGCCGTGCCCAGGCAGATCAGCGCCGAGATGGCCAGCGTGATGCCCAGATGAAACCATGGCAGGCCGAACAATTGGGTGGCATAGGCGAGCCCTACCGCGCCCGCCTGAGCAGCCAGCACGAGGACGCGGATCAGGGTGAGCAGACGAAGATTCTGGCGACTGGCAGACAGCAGGTGAACGGATGCGTACATGGGGTCTCCAAAGGAGCCGCGAGTATAACCAAGCCGCCCTATAGGCAGCCCGTCTGCGGCAACGCGACGCACGGAAAAACTGTGTATCGTCCGTCAAAGGACTAAAGTCCGTGCGCCGCACCCGCTGGTTCCATCGAATTGAGGAGCTCTCATGTTCGTTTCCATCCCTCGCAGCATTGCACTGTTAGCCTGCATTGCCTGCCTTCCCGCTGCTGCTGCCGACGAGCAGCACTATAACCAGATCTCGCTGCGTGCCGAGGCCAGCAGCGAGGTAGCCCATGACCGCATGCATGTCACGCTTTACAGCGAGGCCCAGCATGAAGACCCGGCGCAACTGGCCGCGCGAACCACCGAAGCCATGAACAAAGCGCTGCAACGTGCCCGACAGGCGAAAGGCGTCGTGGTCAGCCAGGGCAGTCGCAGCAGCTATCCGGTCTATGAGGAAAAGGGCCAGCAGATCACTGCCTGGCGCGAGCGTGCCGAGCTGCGCCTGGAGAGCGCTGACTTTGCCGCTCTGTCCAAGCTGACGGGCGAACTGATGCAGGAATTGAAGATGGGCAGCATGCACTTCAGCGTCTCCGATGCGATCCGCAAGCAGAACGAAGATGCCCTGCTGAAGGATGCGGTCGCGGCCTTCCGCGCCCGCGCGCAACTGGCCACCGAAGCGCTTGGCGGCACCGATTACCGCATCGTCAGCCTCAATCTGAACAGCGGCGGTTATCAGCCGGTAATGCGTAACTTCGCGATGAAGAGCATGGACTCCGCACCGACACCGGAGGTCGAGGCCGGGACCCGCCAAGTCAGCATCAATGCCGATGGTGTCATCGAAGTTCAGATGCCGTGACGTTGTAAACCCTGCTTGGCGGGTAGTGCGGGCCCCGCCAATATGACCGAAGCTTCTCGCATACGCAGCCCCTCGATGCGAATGTATATCGTCAGTAAATTATTAGCGTTTGGCTCAATCGCCCACTAATATCTGTGCCGCTCTTCGCTCCGCACAAGGATCACCATGCACCTCTGGCTCGGCACTCTCCGCCAATGGCACTGGATCAGCTCCGCGCTGTGCCTGGTCGGTATGTTGCTGTTCGCCGTCACGGGAATCACGCTGAACCATGCGGCTCAGATCGAGGCTCGCCCTGCGGTGACCGAACGCCAAGCCGAGCTTCCCGAGGCGTTGCAAAGCCAGCTGCTAGCACAGACGCCCGAAGCCGGATTACCTGACGCATTGCGCCAGTGGATCGAAAGCGAATTGGATCTCGACCTGGCTGACCGGGACACCGAATGGTCCGACGGCGAGCTCTACATTGCCCTGCCCCGCCCCGGTGGCGACGCCTGGCTGAGCCTTGCACTGGACAGTGGCGAGTTGCTCTACGAATCCACCGATCGCGGCTGGGTTTCCTACCTCAACGACCTGCACAAGGGCCGTAATACCGGCGTCGCCTGGAGCTGGTTCATCGACCTATTCGCCGTGGCCTGCGTCATCTTCAGCCTCACCGGCTTGCTGCTTTTGCAGCGCCACGCGGTCGGCCGGCCGACCACCTGGCCGCTGGTGGGCCTGGGGCTGGTGGTGCCAGTGCTGCTGGCCCTGCTGTTCATTCATTAAGGATCTGCGATGCGTAAACCTCTGCTGCTGTCCCTCGCCCTGCTCAGCTCCCCGCTGTTGGCGGCCGACCTGCAAATCTCCGTCGAGATTCCACGATTGCAGGTCGCGGAATATCACCGCCCCTATGTCGCGCTCTGGCTGGAGAAACCAGACCAGAGCCACGTGGCCGACCTGGCGGTGTGGTACGACGTGAAGCTGAAAGACAAGGAAGGCGAGAAATGGCTCAAGGACCTCCGGCAGTGGTGGCGTCGCAGCGGGCGCGGCCTCGAGCTGCCGGTCGATGGCATCAGTGCGGCCACCCGTGCAGTCGGTAGCCACACCCTGACCTTCGACGACAGCAAGGCGCCGCTCAAGGATCTGCCGCCCGGCGATTATCGCCTGGTGGTCGAAGCCGCACGCGAGGTTGGCGGTCGCGAACTGTTGCGTGTCCCCTTCAGCTGGCCAGCAAAGGCGCAGCAGAGCCACCAGGCCCAGGGCGAAAGCGAACTGGGCGCCATTTCCCTCACCCTCAATCCCTGAGCTCACATCTCTGAATCAAGGAAGCCACGCGATGAAACCGATGATCAAATGGACCGCCCTGGCGCTGGCGGTCTGCCTGCCGTTGTCCGCCCAGGCCCACCGCGCCTGGATGCTGCCGTCCGCCACCGTGCTCTCCGGCGAGGATCCCTGGGTCACCGTCGACGCGGCCGTCTCCAACGATGTTTTCTACTTCGAACATTTCCCGCTGCGCCTCAAGGGCATCGGTGACCTGGATAAAGCACCTGCCGGCGGCCCGCAGGGCATGCGTCCGCGCCCGGTACCCGAGCTCCAACTGATCGCACCGGACGGTTCGCAGCTGAAGGCCGAAAACGGCAATCTCGGACGCTACCGCAGCACCTTTGACCTTCACCTGACCCAGAAAGGCACCTACAAGCTGGCCGTCGCCAACGAAGGTCTGTTCGCCAGCTGGAAGGACAACGGCGAGACCCGCCGCTGGATGGGAAAGGCCGACAACTTCGCCAAGGACGTTCCGGCCAACGCCGAAGGTCTCAAGGTCAGCCAGACCAGCAACCGCATGGAAGTCTTTGTCACCTCGGGCAACCCCACCGAGGAGGTACTCAAACCCACCGGCAAGGGCCTCGAACTGTCGCCGGTCACGCATCCCAATGACCTGTTCGCGGGCGAGGCGGCCGAATTCGTATTCCTGCTCGATGGCAAGCCAGCCGCGGGCGTTGAAATCAGCGTGATCCCAGGCGGCAACCGTTACCGCGATGACCTCGGCGAGATCAACGCCAAGACCGACGCGCAGGGCAAGGTCAGCATCACCTGGCCGCAAGCCGGCATGTACTGGCTGGAAGCCGAGCTGAAGACCGACAAGGGCGTCAGCAAGCCAGCCACCGAACGCCGCGCAAGCTATAGCGCCACGCTCGAAGTGCTGCCGCAGTAACATGGCGGTCGCCGTAGCGGCGGGAGCGTCGCTACGGCTTGGCAAGCGTCCCGTTTGCTGTCGCCCGGCAACATTGTGACGAGACAGGTGTATGCCCGTCCCGACACACGCGCACAGCCGCAACGGCGTCGCGCTGAGCGGCCCCTCGAGCTCATTTACCGCCAGATTCCAGGAGACCGCTACCTTGGCTCGCACCTTCGCACTCGTGCGCTACGCCCCGTTGCTGGCGTGCCTGTTGCTCGCCGCATGGCTGCTCTGGTGGCAACCCTCGCGGATCGTCTCGGCCTCACTGGTGGTAGCCGTTTATCTGGGAATCTGCCTGCATCTCTGGCGCAATCATCGCAAGCACGCGCAATCCTCCGCCCACCCGACGTCCGATACCCTGCTTATCGCCTATGCCAGCCAGGGCGGTCAGGCGCGCGAACTGGCCGAACGCAGCGCCGAGCAGTTGCGTGATGCCGGCATGGCGGTCGACGTCCGACCGCTGAACGCACTCGACCCTACGACGCTGGCCAAGCCGCGACGCGCCTTGTTCATTCTGAGCACCTACGGCGAGGGAGAAGCGCCGGACAATGCCGCTCGCTTCGAGCGACGCCTGCTGCACGAAGCGCACGAGCTGCCCTCTTTGGAATTTGCGCTGCTCGCGCTCGGTGATCGGCAGTACACGCACTTCTGCGGTTTCGCCCGGCGGATCGATGCCCGGCTGCGCGAACTCGGCGCCTTGCCGCTGTTCGATCGACTGGAAGCCGATCGCGCCGACCCGGGCACGCTACGCCACTGGCAGCACCAGCTCGGCCATATCAGCGGTCGCAGCGACTTTACCGACTGGCAGCCCGCGTCCTATCAGCCCTGGATATTGCAAAGCCGGGCACTGCTCAATCCGGGTAGCCAGGGCGCTCCGGTGTTTCATCTGACACTTCGTCCAACTGGCGAAACACCGCGCTGGCAGGCCGGCGACATTGCCGAAATCGGCCCGCGCCACGCTCTGTCGGAGGTGGAACAGTTTCTACGGCAGCTCGGCTTCGACCCGGCGCTTCCCGTCGAGGGTGAACAATCGCTGGTCGAGGCCCTCGCCTCTCGCCGCCTGCCGCTGGACCCGGCCGAATTACATAGCTGCGAGCTCGAAACGCTGCTGGCGCTGCCCCGCCTGCCCCACCGTGAATACTCCATCGCCTCGATTCCAGCTGAAGGCCATGTACAGTTACTGGTACGCGAGGCCCGGCATGCCGATGGACGCCTCGGCCTGGGCTCTGGCTGGCTTTGCCAGCACGCCGCGCTGGGCAGCCTGATCGACCTGCGCATCCGCAACAACCCCAGCTTTCACGGCCTCGATCCACGACAGCCGATGGTCCTGATTGGCAACGGGACGGGCCTGGCAGGACTGCGCGCGCACCTGCGTGAACGTGCCGTCACGCCGGGCTCACGCAACTGGCTGATGTTCGGTGAACGCAGCGCCACCCACGATCATCTGCTGCGCGACGAATTGGATAGCTGGCTGCAGTCCGGCCACCTGCAACGACTCGACTTGGCGTTCTCCCGCGACCAGTCGGAAAAAATCTATGTCCAGCATCTGCTGCGCGATGCAGCGGGCGCGCTACGCCAGTGGATTGCCGACGGCGCCGCGCTCTACGTATGCGGCAGTCTCGAAGGCATGGGCCGCGAGGTGCAGCAGATTCTGGCCGGCGTGTTGGGTGAGGCGCAGCTGGTGGCACTTATCGAAGAAGGTCGCTATCGCCGGGATCTTTACTGACCCGCCCCGGACCCTACAAAGCGGAATGTACTAGCGCTCGCGCATCCCAGCGTCACGGTCGCGTTTCGACGCGAAGCGTTGGAACGACCAACAGCTGCCCCGCTCCGAGACCGGCCCTATAAAACCATATGCCTGAAAAACGAAACCCCGCCAGATTGGCGGGGTTCGTGATCAATATGAGGCCATGCTGAAGGACCTCCGCTTCCTGCTTCGATCAGAAGTGGAAATTGGTGCTCAGCAATGCCGTACGGCCTGCGGCCTGGCTGGCATAGTGAGCACCGTACGCCTTGTCGTAGTAAGTCTCGTCGGTCAGGTTCTGCACGTTGACCTGGAAGTCGAGGTTTTTGTTGACCTTGTAGCTGGCCATCGCGTCGTAGCGCCAGTAGGAATCGACCATCAGCGTGTTGGCGGTGTTGCCGTACACCTCGTCGACATAGAACGCGCCACCGCCGACCGCAAATTTGTCGGTGACGTCGTAAGTGGTCCATAGGCTGAAGCTGTGATTCGGCGTGTTCGCCAGCTGGTTACCGTTGTCCGGATTCGTCAAGCTGGTGACCGCCCCCGTACGACCGCCAACGGCACCGCCCTCGACCAGCTCGCTGTCGAGATAGCTGTAGCCGGCGAATACGTTCCACTTGCGGGTCAGGCGACCGGTTGCGGTCAGCTCGTAGCCGTCCACACGGGTCTTGCCGACGTTTTCGTAAGTGAAATCAGAGGCAAGCACGCGAGCGTTGTCTTTCTCGGTCCGGAACACCGCAGCACCCAATGACAGCCGGTTATCCAGCAGATCCCACTTGGTACCAATTTCGTAGTTGGTGGTTTCTTCCGGCTGCATATCACTACGGACAGTGCTAGACAGGGCGTTGGATTCCATGGCCTCGCCGAGCGTAGATCCAGGCGGTGTGGCGGATGTCGCGTACGACACATAGATGCTGCCGTTCTCGACCGGCTTGTAGACCAGACCCAACTGGCCGGTAATGAACTCGCTGGTGTCTTCGATCCTGGTTACGCCGGTTGCAGCGGTGGTTTTGGCAGTGGTGTCGAAGTAGTCGTAGCGCAGGCCCATGTTCAGCAGCCACTGCTGAGTCAACTCCAGGGTGTCGAACGCCCAAAGCGCACGGGTATCGGCATCGGTGTCGGTGCCGTAGTAGTTGCGCGTGATGGTGCCGGTATAGGCCTGGTTGGGGTTCGGATTCGACAGGGAAGTACAGTCGCCGGAGGCAACCAGTGCGGGCGTACAGGTACCTGCGCTAGTGCCAGGCAGCGTATAACCGGAGCGGTCCACGTTCTCGCGGCCCAACTCAACACCAAAGGAGAAGTTGTTCTGAAAGCCGGC
>DPSI01000397.1 GCA_003527165.1 Pseudomonas sp. | reverse complement strand
TAGGCTGTCCAGGCGAGCAAGTAATCATTGGCGAATAGGAACATGACGGTCTCTTGTATAGGCCGGGCGTGCTCACCGGCGCTTGATGCCGCGCATGATAACAGTCGCGAGCCCGACGGCTGCCATTTCGCGACGCAATGACACGCTAGTCATCGTGCATTTAACGCCGTATAAACGCTGAAAATAAAAAGGCGAAAGCCCCAAGCGCGCGCCGAGAAGCCATACTTGTCGCAACCGACACAGGAGATTCACCATGACCTATCAGCATATTCTGGTCGCTACCGACCTGAACGACGAATGCCACCCGGTCGTAGCACGCGCCCAGGCGCTGGCGACTGCCAGCGGCGCGAAACTCGCGCTGGTCCACGTCATCGAGCCGATGGCCATGGCCTTCGGTGGGGACGTGCCCATGGACCTTTCAATGCTCCAACAACAGCAGTTCGACCAGGCCCGTGACCGTTTGGCGGTATTCGCTGACCGCTATCCCAGCCTGACCGCCGAACAACGCCACCTGGCCTATGGCCAACCGCGCCAGGAAATTCACCGTCTGGCCAAGGAACAGGGCTGCGATCTGGTGGTGGTCGGCAGCCACGGCCGTCATGGCCTGGCGCTGCTGCTCGGCTCCACCGCAAACGACATCCTCCACGGAGCGCCGTGTGATGTCCTCGCGGTCCGCCTGAAGAAACCCGAGTAAAGCTTACGAGTGCCTGAGCCTTCAGTGGCTCAGGCCATTTCCGCGCCCTCGCCGGCACTCATGACCAATGGCCTGATCTTCTTCAGCTGGGTTTCCAGCGAGTAGGTCAGCGCGGTACCGGTGGCCATCGAGACCAGCACGCCGTTCTGGCGGTTGCTCACTTCGCCGGCCTTGATCGGGCCGTACCAGAACGCCTGGTTGACCAGCTGCAGCTGCTGGAAAGACCGCACCAGCCCGCGCAACTCCCAGTCGGCATGGCGTCCTTCGCGCAGGTTGAAATATTGCCGAGCCAGGTAAAGCGAGACTGCGCGCAGCACGAACTCCTGATTGCTGGCGAACGGTAGATGCTGATGCGCCATCGGCTTGAGCTTGCCCAGAACCGGGCAGGCACTGGTGGCCATGATTACTCCGAGCAGGGCCCGTAGCCCCTCTTCCAGTCCTACCAGCTTGTTGTACTCGCGCTCAGGTGTGCGTACCCGTACTTGCGCTTTCTTCACGGCAGGCAGCCCTTGGAAATCCTCAATGACCCGGTGCAGGTCCACCGCAGCAGGACAATGGGTGAAGTCGTCCCGGCTCAGCGGGCAGTTGTTGCACTGCTGATGATCCAGGCGCGTCCACTTGGGTGCCTGCGCAGCCATCTCTTGATCGTAGCCGCGGTCCAGCTCGATCCGGTAGCTGAACTCATGCTCGTCGTCCAGGACGATGCGGTAATCAATTGCCATCTATGCTCCGTCCAGTGCTGACAGATGTCGTTGATGTCTTCGGTTACAGTTTCCAGATGCGTTAGGGCTGGACATCTTGGACGACACTACGGAGCGCACGAGTGCTAAGCACGGTGGCTGATTCCGGCCACCAGCTCGGCTCAGTCTTCCAGCTCGGCCCAACGCTCCAGCAGTTCATCGAGTTCCTTCTGTAACGCCTCGAGGCGAGCTATCGTTTCGCCAGTACGCTCCGCAGTCTGCTGATAGAACGTCGGTTGCGCAATTTCGGTTTGCAACGCGGCGATGTTTTTTTCGACTGCGTCTATTTTTCCCGGTAGCGCCTCCAATTCTCGCTGCACCTTGTAGCTGAGCTTCTTCTTCGCCGGAGCAGGTTCGACAACGGCTGACGCAGGTTTGCCCTTCGGTGTTTCGGCCTTCGGTTCCTTCGCTTCCTTTGCCTCGGCCACGCCGAGCAGCCTGGGCGATCCCCCCTGGCGCAGCCAGTCCTGATAGCCACCGACATATTCGCGAACGACGCCGTTCCCCTCGAAGACCAGGGTGCTGGTGACCACATTATCGAGAAACGCCCGATCGTGACTGACCATCAGTACCGTCCCCTGGAAACCGAGCAAAACCTCCTCCAGTAGCTCAAGGGTTTCCACGTCCAGATCATTGGTCGGCTCGTCGAGCACTAGCAGGTTGGCCGGCTTGCTGAACAGCTTGGCGAGCAGGAGACGTGCCCGTTCACCACCGGACAGCGCCTTTACCGGCGTGCGGGCCCGCTGCGGGCTGAACAGGAAGTCACCGAGGTAACTGAGCACGTGGCGGTTCTGGCCGTCGATGGTGATGAAGTCACGGCCCTCGGCGACATTGTCAATAACGGTCTTTTCCAGCTCCAGCTTGTGACGCAGCTGGTCGAAATACGCCACTTCCAGTCGGGTCCCAGCTTCGACGGTACCGCTTGTAGGCTGCAAATCGCCAAGCAACAGCTTGAGCAGCGTGGTCTTGCCAGTTCCGTTGGCACCGAGCAGTCCTATGCGATCTCCGCGCTGCAGAACCATCGAGAAGTCACGGATCAGCGGCTCGCCACCGGGATGGGCGAAGCTCGCATGCTCGACGACGATGACCTGCTTGCCGGATTTTTCAGCCGCCTCGACCTGAATGTTCGCCTTGCCTTGGTGTTCACGGCGCTCGCTGCGCTCGGCGCGCAGTGCCTTGAGTGCGCGAACGCGTCCTTCGTTGCGAGTACGACGGGCCTTGATTCCTTGGCGGATCCATACTTCTTCCTGGGCCAGCTTCTTGTCGAACAGCGCATTGGCAGTCTCTTCGGCCGCCAGCTGCTGCTCTTTATGCACCAGGAAACTGGCGTAATCGCCGTTCCAGTCGATCATGTGGCCTCGGTCCAGCTCGAGGATGCGAGTCGCCAGATTCTGCAGGAACGCACGGTCGTGGGTGATGAACAACACGGCACCGTTGAAACCAGTCAGTGCTTCTTCCAGCCAGGCGATCGCGCCGATATCCAGGTGGTTGGTAGGCTCATCCAGCAGCAGCAGATCGGGTTCGGACACGAGCGCCTGAGCCAACAGGACGCGCCGCCTCCAGCCGCCGGAAAGCTCGGCCAGTGTTTTGTCGGCCGGCAGTTGCAGACGGCTCAGCGTGCTATCGACCAACTGCTGCAGGCGCCAGCCATCCTTCGCTTCGAGTTCCTGCTGGACATGCATCAGCTT
>DPSI01000587.1 GCA_003527165.1 Pseudomonas sp. | reverse complement strand
TCTTGCTCATGCGTACGCACCAACACTGCCAGACCTTGCCCGACATCGAATACCCACACTTGCGCCTGCCCCGCCTCGAGATTATTGGCTGGTGGGAATAGCAACGGGGCGAGAAGCACCCATCCCAGCGCACGACCTGGCACCCCGGCCGGCAACAGGATCAACAGCATTCCCAGCGCGACCAGCAACCAGCCCCATAGGGGCAAGGAGGCCGGCAACCACGCCGGTTGCCAACCCGCGAGCCAGTGCAGCGTATCGAAGAGAGACGCTAACAGCCCACCTGCCAGCCAGAGCAGCGGCTCGCCCACACCCGGTAGCCACAGCAGGGAGGTACCCATCAACGACAGCGGGACGATCACGGCACTGACCAGCGGGACCGCAAACAGATTGGCGATTGGCCCACTCAGGCTCACCGGCAAGCCAAGCGCAAGCAACACCGGCAACAGGCCGAGCGCCATGCTCCACTGCGCACGACCCAGCGCTCGCCACCAAGTCCAGCTACCCAGGCGACCACGGAAAAGCAATGCGAGCAGCCCAACCGCCGAGAACGACAGCCAAAAACCTGACTGCAGACTCACCAATGGATCGATCAGCAGAACCCCGTTGAGTGCCATCAGCAAGGGCACCCATACACCGAGATGCCGAAAACGCAAGCGCCACAGGAGTACCAGTGCGACCATTATGCAAGCGCGCTGGACCGGCACCTCGAAGCCCGCCAACCAGCCGTACCCAAGCGCGCCAAGCAGGGCGAGGCCACATGCCCACGGCAGCCAGGCGAGCCGTAGTGGCCAGACTCCCCAGCGCGCCATCAGCGCGACCAGGCCATAGAGCAAGCCGGCCAGCATCCCCACATGCTGCCCCGAGATGACCATCAGGTGCACGGTTCCGGTGTCCTGCAGGACGCGCCAATCGGACGTGGACAGACCACTGTCATCGCCAACCACCAGCGCCGCGATCGCGCCCGAGCGCCCCTGTGCGTCCACCGTCACCAAGCGTTGCCGCAGCTGATCACGCCAAGCATGGTGATTTCCTTCCGCAGCCGCCAAGCGCTCGCCAGCCTTGATCGTGCCGCTGGCACCGATTCGGCGAGCCAGAAGCCAGGCCTCGTAGTCGAACGGATGCGGATTGACCAGGCCGCGCGGTCTTTTCAGTTTCGCCGCAAGCCGCCATCGTTCTCCCGCCTGCATGACCGGCCCGCCGTACCATGCCAGGCGCATCCGTGAAGGGAGACCGCTATGCCGGGACGAAATGTCGACCAGTTCGAAGCGCACCACACCGCCACGAACGTCCGGCAGGCCGGCTACCTGCCCTTCAAGCCAGAAGGTACGGCCATCGAGCTCTGTCGGGAGGCGGTCGCTCAAAGCCCAATGAGCATTCAGGCAGGCCCAGACAAGCCCGCATAGAAAGTATCCGATCGCTCGCCAGCGGAACGGAAACACGGCCAGGCCCGCCACGCACATGAACGGCAGCGCCGACATCGGGGGCAGTTGCGGTAGAAAGCGCAGCAGCAGAAGGCCTGCAGCCAGCGCCAGCATCGCTGCTCGCATGGGATCTCCTGGATTCCTTTCCAGCGATCGGCTCGCCAAGGGAGCGCCGAGTCACTATGAGGCCGACATCCTGTCGGCCCCTCACAGTGTAGAATCTATGTCACAAACTCATCTCAGCGCCGGGTCTCGTTTCAGGCATAATCGGGCGCGCTTCAGCCCGCCAGAGAATCTTCATGCCGCGTCGTTTTTTCAAACGCTACATGCCACACCCCGATCGCTTAAAGACGCATAAGTCTCTGCGATTTCTCGGCACACTGACTCACGACCCCAACCTGCTTCACCTCAATCGGCATTCGGTTTCCAGGGCGATGGCCATTGGCCTGTTCTGGGCCATGATCCCGATGCCGATGCAGATGCTGGCCGCCGCTCTGTGCGCAGTGCCGGCCCGGGCCAACCTGCCGATAGCCGTTGGCCTGGTCTGGCTGACCAATCCGCTGACGATGCCGCCGGTCTTTTACTGCAACTACAAGGTCGGCGCCTGGCTGATGGATACTCCGGTTTCCCCGATGCCAATGGAACTCAGCCTCGCCTGGGTGCGCCAGATGCTCGACAGTCACTGGCAACCGCTGTTCCTCGGTTCGTTTGTTGTCGCTATGGTCGTCGCGGTATTGGGTTATGTCGCCACGCAGATCTATTGGCGCTGGTGGGTCAGCCGCAGTTGGCGCAAGCGTCAGCTGAACCGCCGCGAACGCGCGCCTTACTCGTAGCGCAGCGCTTCGGCAGGCTGAGTCTGTGCGGCACGCCAGGCGGGGTAGACGGTCGCCAGAAAGCTGAGAATCAGCGCCGCCAGGGTCACCAGCAAGACATCTTCAAGTCGCAACTCCGATGGCAAGGTGCTGATGAAATAGACATCCGAACTGAAAATATGCTGGCCCGATACTTTTTCCAGCCAAGCCACCAACGCGCTGACGTTCAAGGCGCCTAGCACACCCAAGACGGTGCCTATCAAGGTACCGGTCAAGCCGATGATGCTGCCCTGCACCATGAAGATCGCCATGATCTGTCGGGGCGTCGCTCCCAGGGTGCGCAGAATCGCTATATCGGCACGCTTATCAGCCACCACCATGATCAAAGTGGCGATGATGTTGAACGCGGCAACCGCCACGATCAGCAACAGCAGCAGACCGATCATGGTTTTCTCCATCTTCATCGCACTGAACAAGCTACCCTGGGTACGCGACCAGTCCTCGCCGCGATAACCGTCGCCTAACCTGGCAACGAGCTCGGCCGCGATTTCCGGAGCCCGGTACAGGTCAGTCAGCCGGACTCTCACGCCTTCGACCTGATCGGGCTGCCAACGAAGAATCCGTGCCGCATCGGTCCGATGAATCATACCCAGACTGCCGTCCAGCTCGGCACCGACCTTGAACACCCCGACGACATTCAGGCGCTGCATGCGCGGTGTGATACCGCCGGGCGCATCACTGAGTTCCGGCACGATCAGAGTGAGCTTGTCGCCCAGTTTCAGGCCGAATCGACGCGCCGTCATCAGCCCGAGAATTACCCCGGACTCTCCCGGCTTGAGGTCATCGAGCCTGCCGGCAATCATCTTCGAGCCAAGAATCGACACCTCCCCTTCCGCTTGCGGATCGATCCCCTTGATCTCGATCGGCTGCATCGAGCCCTTGAATGAAAGCATCCCTTCGAGCTGGCTAATCGGCGCGGTGCCGAGTACCCCGGGATGCGCCCGGAGCTGCTCGGCCAGCGACTGCCAGTCATCAACCGGCCGCCCATCACCCGCAATAACGGCGTGCGGCACCATCCCGAGAATGCGGTTGCTCATCTCGCGCTGGAAGCCGTTCATGACGGAAAGCACCATGATCATCGCCAGCACGCCCAGCGAGAGACCGATCATGGACGTCAGGGAAATGAACGAGATGAAATGATTGCGACGCTTGGCCCTGGTGTAACGGCTGCCAATGAAGATGCTGAGCGGCCTGAACATTAGCCAGCCACCAGTTGGCCATCTTCCAGACGCAGTATGTGATCCATCTGCCCGGCCAGTTGCGGATCGTGAGTAACGACGAGAAAGGCGGTACGCAACGAGCTGCTCAATTCCAGCATCAGGTCCTGGATCCCCTGGGCTGTATGGTGATCGAGGTTACCGGTGGGCTCGTCGAGCAGTACCAGCGCCGGACGGTTCGCCAGCGCTCGGGCAATCGCCACACGCTGCCGCTCGCCCCCGGAAAGCTCTGACGGCTTATGCGCCAGCCGGTGGCCGAGCCCCACCCGTTGCAGTAATTCGGTCGCGCGCGTGCGTGCTTCGGGTATCGACGTCTTGCCGATCAGCAGCGGCATGCAGACGTTCTCGAGGGCGGTAAACTCTGGCAATAGGTGATGGAACTGATAGACGAAACCCAGCGCACGATTACGCAACAGACCGCGGTCCTTTTCGCTGAGCGCGGACAGCTCTTCTCCCGCCAGCCACACGCTGCCTTCGCTGGGCGTATCGAGACCGCCAAGTAGGTTCAGGAGCGTACTCTTGCCGGAGCCGGAACTGCCGACGATGGCGACCCGCTGGCCCGGGAACAGCTCCAGCTGTAACCCGGAAAGCACGCTGACCGACTCTGGGCCCTGTTCGTAGCGCTTGCCCAGGTTGCGGCAGCTCAGTACCGCGCCATCCTTCGGAGACCTTTCATTCATAACCAGTTCACTCATATCGTAACGCCT
The DNA here is from genome assembly GCA_003527165.1 of Pseudomonas sp. Lineage (GTDB taxonomy): Bacteria > Pseudomonadota > Gammaproteobacteria > Pseudomonadales > Pseudomonadaceae > Stutzerimonas. The sequence continues at coordinate 3,740 of DPSI01000587.1, read as the reverse complement.
CGGCCGGTTGGGTCCGGGCCGCACGCCACGCCGGGTATAGGGTGGCAAAAAAACTCAGGACGAGCGCCGCGACGCAAACCTGAACCACATCGGCGGCCATCAGCCGGGACGGCAGGTAATCGATGAAGTACACGTCGGCGCTAAGAAACTTATGCCCGATCAACCGCTCCAGCGCGGCGATCCAGCTGCTGACATTGAGCGCGGCGAAGACGCCGAGCAAGGCACCCACTAGCGTGCCGACGACACCAATGACCGTTCCCTGAACCATGAAGATCGCCATGATCTGCCGTGGCGTCGCGCCAAGCGTCCGCAGAATGGCTATGTCGCCACGCTTGTCGGTCACGACCATGACCAGCGTGGAAATGATATTGAAGGCGGCTACCGCGACGATCAGCAGCAGCAACAGGCCGATCATGGCCTTTTCCATGCGGATCGCCTGGTAAAGATTGCCGTGGGTACGGGTCCAGTCCCGGGAGTAAAAATCGTCGCCCAGCTGGCCCGCCAGCTCCCAGGCGATACGCGGTGCTTGGAACAGATCGACGAAACGCAGGCGCAGCCCCTGAACCTGGTCCGGCCTCCAGCGATGCAGGCGTGCGAGGTCGGTAATATTGGCCATCGCCACATATCCATCGATCTCGCCCGCCCCCACGTGAAAGATGCCACGCACGGTGAAGCGTTTCATACGCGGGAAAACACCTGCTGGCGTGACCGTTACTTCAGGGGCCACGAAGGTGATCTTGTCACCCACTGCGACACCGAGTTTTTCGGCCGCCTTGTCGCCGATCACGATGCCGAACTCGCCGGGCGCCAGATCTTCCAGTGCGCCCTCACGAAAGAACTGGCCAACGATGGATACATCCGGCTCGACCGCCGGGTCCACTGCATTGATGAGTGTCTTGGTGACCTGACCGCGATGGGTCAACAGGCCCTGCATCTGAATGAATGGCGCCACCGCCGCGACCTGCGGATGCTGCGCGAGTCGCTGCCCCAACGTTTGCCAGTCGTCGACTGGCGTCGGACTTTCGATCGTGGCGTGCGGGACCATGCCGAGCACGCGGTTGCGCATTTCATGGTCGAAACCATTCATCACCGACAGCACGACGATCATCACCAGCACGCCGAGTGCGAGCCCGATCATGGAAGTGAAGGATATGAAGGAGACGAAGAGGCTGCGACGTCTGGCGCGTGTGTAGCGCGCCCCGATATACACGGACAGCGGTCTGAACATAAATCGATGAGTTCGCTTTCGCTGGCAGGAAATAACAAGCTGAATGACGTTGCCAGGCGGCCTGCTACACTCAAGCCATCACTGCAGTTTAGGGATCGACATGCCCACAGATGACACCGAAGATCGCCGCGAATACTATCGTATCGAGGACATGATCGCACTGGAAATCCTGCCGCCGGAACACGCCGAAACAGTCCCCGGCAGCGGCTCGATACAACTGTTCGAGCTGCTTGGTGAGTTGCACCAACTCGACTTCGAAGCTCAGCATCTGCTGCGTCAGATAGCCGAGGGCAACCGCACACTGGCCAACTATCTGAAAGTGCAGAACAAGCGCATCGACCTCATAGGCCAGGCGCTCGCGCAGGACCTGCTGAAAGACCTCGGGCCGGTGCGCGAGGTGGTTCTGTCGGAAGGCGGCATCAGTTTCGTCAATGATCGACCGCTCGACGAGGGCTCGACCTGGACGCTTAAGCTGATGCTGATGCCACAAGGTCTGGGCATGTTGCTGACCGCACGCATCGCGAGCTGCCAGGCACTGCATGACGGACAGTTTGCAATCGGGACGTCATTCGAAGCGTTGACTGATGCACAACGGCAGCTGCTCGCGCGACATATCCTGCAGAAACAGGCGACGGAACGACGCCTGGCTCGTGAAAGCCTGCAAGGAACCTGAAACATGCATCAGTTACTAATCCCCTTCCTGACAATTGCACTCTTCGCCCCCGCATATGCCGACGTCATTCGTATTCCCGTTGGCCAGCAAGGCCACGCCCAGCTGACCCTCCCCAGTCGGGGCGACGCCCAGAACCAGGTACTCGAGCGCTTCGGGCTCGCCGATGAAGAACATCCCGCTGTCGGTCAGCCGCCCATCACGCGGTGGGATTACCGCAAATTTTCGGTTTACTTCGAAAATAACCGAGTGATCGACAGCGTCATACATCACCAACGCCTCCCTCCATCACAGCGAGATATACAACCGTGACCCTGATCTACGGCCACCGCGGCGCAAAGGGTGAAGCTCCGGAAAATACCCTGGTCGGTTTTCAGCAATGCCTCGCCCATGGCGTACGCCGCTGCGAGCTGGATCTACATTTGTCCAAAGACGGTGAGCTCATGGTCATCCATGACCCGACGCTCAAGCGCACCACCGGGCAACGCGGTAAGGTAGTGGAACACGACGCACAAGAGCTGGTTCGCTACGACGCGCGCAACGGTGGGCCAGGCTGGAAGCAACCTTGCCCGATCCCGCGCCTGTCGGAGTTGTTCGAGAAATGCGATTTCGACCATTGGCAGCTGGAAGTCAAAAGCGCCTCGCGGGTGCGTGCCGCGCGTTCGGTGCTGGCCATCAAGGAACTGGCAGAACGTCATGGCCTGCTTGATCGGGTTACCGTCACATCCGGATCACGGGAAGTGTTGCGAGCCCTGAAGCGACTGGCCCCCGAACTGTCGTGCGGACTGGTAGCCGAATATGACTGGCTCGACCCGCTGAAAGTGGCCAAGCAATACGACTGCGAGCTGCTGGCACTAAAATGGACGCTATGCACCCCCGAGCGGATCGCCAAAGCTCGCCAGCAAGGGCTGCACGTGTCGGTCTGGACGGTGAACGAACCGGCGCTCATGCGCCGACTAGCCGATTTCGGCGTCGACAGCCTGATTACCGACTATCCCGGCCTCGCCGTCACCACGCTGCGCAAGGCGTGAAGTAACGAGAGGCCGCCGTTCGGCGGCCTCGTTTCAGCTGCCCTCAAAAACTCTCCCGATTTGGCCAGCGCCAGTTACGGGTATCCTCTCCGACCGGCTCAGGCCACCGGTCGGAGCCGCTCAAAAAAGCCGGTTTAGCCCGTCAAACGCAGCGACGCGATAAGCTTCGGCCATGGTCGGGTAGTTGAAGGTGGTGTTGATGAAGTACTTGAGCGTATTCGCCTCACCCGGCTGGTTCATGATCGCTTGGCCGATGTGCACGATTTCCGACGCCTGATAGCCGAAGCAATGCACGCCGAGCACCGCGAGCGTTTCGCGGTGGAAAAGAATCTTCAGCATACCTACCGGCTCGGCTGATATCTGCGCTCGCGCCATCCCCTTGAAGAACGCCTTGCCTACTTCGTAGGGCACCTTCGCCTCGGTGAGTTCACGCTCGTTCTTGCCAATCGAGCTGATCTCCGGAATGGTGTAAATACCGGTTGGCACGTCGTCGACGAAGCGCCAGCTGTCATTCTCGACGATGCTGCCGGCAGCCGAACGGCCCTGGTCGTAAGCCGCACTGGCCAGCGATGGCCAGCCGATCACATCGCCCGCCGCGTAGATATTGCCGACGTCGGTGCGGTAATGCTCGTCGACCTTAATCTGTCCGCGGCTGTTGACCTTCAGACCGATGTTTTCCAAGGCAAGCTTGTCGGTGTTACCGGTCCGCCCGTTACACCAGAGGAAAGCATCCGCCTTGATCTTCTTGCCCGACTTGAGATGGAGGATAACGCCGTTGTCGACACCTTCAACGCGCTCGTATTCTTCGTTA
>DPSI01000142.1:3449-5296 GCA_003527165.1 Pseudomonas sp. | reverse complement strand
TGCCCGTCGCTACCTATCTGCGCCTGGCCGTTCGCCAATAAAACCAAGACTGATCCGAACAATGACGCCCCATGAAACTGACTCGCTGCCTTACCGCTCTGGCCGCCGCTGCTGCCCTGTCCGCGACATTCTCTGCCGCTGCACGCGAATATTCCGTCTCCACCGTGCTTTCCGATGCCTTTCCTTGGGGTCAGGCTGCGCAGAAGTGGGCTGACCTGGTCGAGGAACGCTCCAAGGGTGAAATCACCTTGCGCGTCTACCCCAACGCGCAACTGGTCGCCGGCGACCAGACCAAGGAATTCTCCGCCATGCGCTCCGGACTGATCGACATGGCGGTCGGATCGACCATCAACTGGTCGCCGCAGGTGCCAGAGTTGAACCTGTTTTCGCTGCCCTTCCTGATGGCCGACAGCGCCGACCTCGACGCCATCACCCAAGGCGAAGCCGGTAAACAGGCTTTCGACGCCATCGAAAAACGCGGCATCGTCCCGCTGGCTTGGGGTGAAAACGGCTTTCGCGAACTGTCCAACTCGGCCAAGCCGGTCAGAACACCAGCGGACCTGGCTGGCCTGAAGATTCGGGTAGTCGGCTCGCCGCTGTTCCAGGACACCTTCACCGCACTCGGCGCAAACCCCACCCAGATGAGCTGGGCCGACGCCAAGCCGGCGCTTACCACCGGCGCCGTCGATGGCCAGGAAAATCCGCTATCGGTATTCGACGTCGCACGTGTCGACCAGGTTGGGCAGAAGTATCTAACGCTCTGGCATTACATGGCCGACCCACTGATCTTTGCTGTTAACCAGCGCATCTGGAAGCAACTGCCAGAAGCCGACCGCGAGCTGCTACGCCAGGCCGCCATCGACGCCGGCAAGTGGGAAATCGAACTCTCGCGAAGCGGCGAAGCCAAGCGCTTGGAGGACATTCGTGCCCGCGGCGTGGAAGTGGCCGAGCTGACCGAAGAAGAGCATCAAGCCTTCGTCGAGGCGACCCGCAGCGTGCACCAGAACTGGACGCCCAAAATCGGCGCCGAATTGGTGGACGCGGCACGTGCGGCCATCGCCGAGTAACAACCGTACTGCCCGGCGGCGCGATGCCGCCGGTTTCGAGGAAATCATGAACAATCGACAGGACGCGCGCCTTGAACGCGTGCTGGCCACGCTGGCGCTGGTGATTATCAGCCTGATCAGCCTGGCCAACGTAGTGGTGCGCTATTTCACCGACGCTTCCTTTGCCTTTACCGAAGAGCTTTCCGTATTTCTGCTGGTCATTCTGACCTTCGCCGGCGCCTCGGTCGCCATGCGCAGCAACCGGCACATTCGCATCGGCTTGGTCGAGCGACTTTTCCCCCGTTTGCGCACGCCGCTGATCCTCTTGCAATGGCTCGCCAGCATGCTGGTGCTCGCACTTGTGATCTGGTTTGGCACACAGTTCGCGCTGGAAGAGTATCAGTGGGAATCGGAGTCTCCCGGCCTTGGCCTGCCGAACTGGTGGTACGTGGTCTGGCTGCCGTTGCTTGCGCTGGCGATGGCTGCGCGGCTGAGTCAGATGACCCTCGACCGGCTGCGTGGGAGGCTTTCCGATGAGCCCTGACCTTTGGATGCTAGCCAGTTTTTTACTGCTGCTATTGGTCGGCGTACCGGTCGCATTTGCCCTGGCGCTATCCGGTGCCATCGGCATTTTCACCGGACTCTCGCCGGACATGCTGGCGACGCTCGGAACCAATACCTACAACGGTGTCGCCAAGTATCCGCTGATCGCCATTCCGCTGTTCATCCTCACAGGACTGGTGTTCGAGAAATCCGGTGTGGCGTTGCGTCTGGTGCGCTTCGCGCAGGCGCTGATCGGCC
>DPSI01000142.1:0-3359 GCA_003527165.1 Pseudomonas sp. | reverse complement strand
GCGCGGCCTGGCGATGGTCGCCATCCTGGTTTGCCTGATCATGGGAGGCATGAGCGGCTCGGGTCCGGCAGATGCCGCAGCGGTGGCCATGGTTATGCTGCCGAGCATGACCCGCGCCGGCTATCCCAAGCCGTTCTCGGCCACGCTGATTGCCGCATCAGCCTCCACTGCGATCCTTATTCCACCTTCCATTGCGCTGATTCTCTATTCCATCGTCGTGCCGGGCGTGGATCTGCGCGCGCTGTTCGCGGCGGGCCTGTTCCCAGGCATCATCGCTGGGCTGGTCCTGTTACTGCCGGCCTGGTTACTCGCGCGCCGTTACGGCTGGGAAAACCCGGAAGGCGCCGAGCGGCCACCCTTGGCCGAAAGCTTCCGTCAGGCGCTGCCCGCGCTGTTCGCGCCGGTGCTTATTCTCGGCGGCCTGCGTAGCGGCTTGTTCACCCCGACCGAAGCAGCTGTTGCCGGCGTGACCTACGGCGTAGTAATTGGCCTGTTCGTCACCCGCGAACTGGACTGGCGCAACCTGTGGCGTCTCTGTGGCGAAGCTGCGGTCATCTCCGGCGTGGTCATGTTGATTATCGCCCTGGCCGGCATCTTCGCCTGGGCCGGCACCATGCTCGGCACCTTCCGCCACTTGGCGGAATGGCTGATCTCGTTGTCGGACAATGGCGCGGTTTTGCTGATTCTGGTGATGATTGCCGTGCTGCTGGCCGGCATGTTGCTAGATGCGATTTCCATCTACCTGATCCTCATGCCGATCCTCATCCCAGTCATGCAGCACTTTGGCTGGAACCCTGTGTGGTTCGGCATTCTATTGGCGATGAACATTGCCATAGGTCAGTTCACCCCGCCGGTCGCCATCAACCTGATGGTTACTGCCGAAGTGGCCAGGATACGCCTGGAAGACACGGTCGGCTGGGCCATGCTGTTCGTCCTGGTAATGGGAAGCGCACTGATGCTTGTAGCGATCTTCCCGGATATTGCCTTGTGGCTGCCGAGGGTGCTGGGGTACGCGGTGTGAACATACCGTCGCGCCCAGATACCTCGTCCCTACCCAAAGCGCGATCAGGCGCTATGCGTACGAGTGCAGGATCGATCGAGCACATTGAATGAGGTGCGTTAGCTAAACGACACGCAACCGATCTGTCCGGAGCGTCAGTCCCAGTCTTACTAGCAAAATTCACCGGCCTATCCATAGTTTTGTGGATAGGCCGATTGTTCGTAGTGCTGGGTTGCCTAAGTTTGTTGCGGCCGCGGCAAAAACACGGATAGACGGTGGCATCGCTTGAATATTTGGAAGTGCAGATCAACAGGAGCATTCATTCATTCGGAACTATGGAAATTTTCCCGTCCTTCTCCAGAATCGCAAATTTGATCTGATCCAGGCGTGACAAACCTTGAGAGTAACGCGCCGCCTCCAGAATATCGGCTTCTTCAATACGCGCCTTCTGAGTCCTGCTTTTCAGGATATGACCATTTTCGACAATGATCATGGGATGCCCGTCGATGACTTTTCCCACTCTAGGAGAGCGTCGTTTGATGAGCGACATGAGAATATCGAAGGTAACTAGCTAAACGATGACCAAGACAGCATTAGTGACCGAAAAGTCGTCACCTAGCAATGCCTGCTGAGTCGCCTCGCCAATAATCAGTAGCAGAACGAAATCGAAAGTGGTTATTTGCGAGAGCATTCGTCTTCCAGCAATCCGGAAGATAACGAGCACTACGATATATATAGCCGCTGCGCGTAGAACAGAATCCATGATTCAAGCTCTATGGGTAGATGAATTGGCCCACTTCTATCACTTGGTCGCCGGAGCGCACCGTAGTACGGGAACGACCGAAGCCGTTCGGTCGAGTAGAAAAATATGCGGTCGCCCAGCCATTGGAATCTGGCTTTAACTCAAGCCATAAGCCCCTGTTCAAGCTTTCGGTGGTGATGGGCTCTGGCTGAATACCTTCTATGGTAAATGCCTTGAGCAGGTCTCCTTCGACGGCTAACAAGACCTTGCCTTCTTTATCGGCTTTGGCATTAATGATCATCTCGCTGGAAGCACCGTTGCGTTCGAATACCTCGTATTGAGCGCTTAGCGTGCCACTCGCAGATGTATTGTTGGTCGTGCTTAACGGTCCGGTTCCGAATAAACCCGCCAACGAAAGTAATATCAAAAGACACAATACATACCAGCCGACACGCTCAACTGCCCACATCTTCGTTTGCAGAGGCATGTCTTCCTGGACCGGATAATCCCTATTGATATATTCGTCATGGTTGCGCATAGCGAACCCAACAAAAGCGTGTTGTTGGGTAGAGCCTGCCGATTGAAGGGAAGTTCATTAATGGCCGCGCAGCAGCGCACCGCCGCTAGATGAAGCGGAGATAATCGGCGGCTTTCTATAGCGTTCGGATGGAACGGGACAGAACTGGCGATAGTCTTGCCAGCAAGTCAACCGCCATTTCCGCTTAGTCATGCTCCACTGGGGTTGATCAATGCTCCAAGCGTCCCGGTGTGGGATAGCGAGTGGCTTTCCGTTCCATTGAGACGTCCGGCCAGCTGGATCCGCCGGCACGTCTTTTTCACGGGCCAATTCTCGTTGTGCAAAAGCCTCCCGAAGCGCGCACGCAGATGCTCTATTTCCCATGGTTTGGTGATTAGAGCGGTAGACAACGCTCTCGTTAACAGCCTTTGTTTGGCTGGCAGATCAACATTCTGGGAGCCGCCATCAGCTAATCGGACACCTAAGCACGCCTTGCTGAACGAAATGCCGACGAGCGTTGCGATATTGATTGGAAGCCGCACTCAAAACGGTGAGTCCTGCCGTATCGCTCCGCAATGTCGAACCCCCACTGCGGGATTGATGTACTAGGGTGCTAGCGCACCCAGGTGATCATCTTACAGCTATGGGAAGGCGCTAACAGAGTCATCGCCCTCGTTTCTCCTGCATGCAACGCTCAGCCGCCTATCGCTACCATCCCGACGGCCTGCAGGCTCGCTGCTGACGTCTGCGAGGCCGCAGCGGCACGCTCCGCGCGCTGTTGCATGACGATATCCAGTGCCCGGCTCGGCAGAATGTCGATGTCGTCGAAGGTGATCAACTGGCCCGGCTCGACCGCACGCTTGAGCGCCGTCTTGCGCAGCAGGCCGATCGGAACGTGATCCGGGTTCTGATCGAGCTTGAGCGCCTCGCCACGAAACTGAAAGCCGCCGATCCCACGTTCAATGAGTTCACCGGGGCGCATGGCGCGCTTGGCAATGGCCCCTACCCCCAGCGTCGGCGTGGTGGAATTGTTCAGCAACACGCCACCGCCATTGAGCACGCGGCGTATGGTCTTGCCAACTTCCAGCGAACACAGATGG
>DPSI01000594.1:7844-8983 GCA_003527165.1 Pseudomonas sp. | reverse complement strand
CCGTTGCGATGGGCGATGTTGAGCTTCTGACACAGGCTATGGATGTGCGGCTTGTTGATGGTCGGCGCGACGGTTGGATGGTAGGCGATCCGCTCGTTGGACTGCCGGGCACGGATCAGGCTGAGCAGCTGCCATTCGCGGCGCGTCAGTGCCAGGCACTAGCGGCCAGCCCTACGTTACTGCGATTCATCGTGGCTGCTCACCCGCACCGAGCAGCCATGGGCGAAAACGCGAGACGAACTCCGGTACCGAGTAGAAGATCCAGCCGGCCACCAGCACATTGAGCAGCGCCACGGCGAGGAACAATTGCGGGATGGACAGCCCGGCGACGCTGAGAAAGAGGATCGAGACGATCGCCGAGACCACCATGAACAGCGCATTGAGAATGTTGTTCGCGGCAACGACGCGGGAGCGCTCCTGCAGCGGGGTCCGCGCCTGTATCAGCGCATACAGGGGGACAATGTAGAGCCCGCCGAAGGTGCCGAGGCCGAGAATATCGACCAACACCCACCAGGCCCGAGGTCCAGCCAGCAGTGCCATCCAGTCGCGCATTTCGGCGGCGTCCGGCACGCTTCCGGCATGCCACCAGAGCAGCACGCCGAACAGGGTCAGGCCGAGCGAGCCGAACGGCACCAGCCCCATCTCCAGCCTGTGCCGTGAGAGCCGCTCGCACAGCATCGAACCCAGTGCGATGCCCACCGAGAACACCGCCAGGATCAGTGTCACTACACCCTCGTCGCCTTGCAGCAGATCACGCGAAAACGCGGGGATCTGGGTCAGGTAGACGGCGCCGAGAAACCAGAACCAGGAATTGCCGATCATCGCTCGTGAGACGGCGCGCTCCTGACCAAGCCCTAATCGCAGGATGCCCAGCGACTGACGCAACAAGTTCCAGTCCAGCGACAGGCTCGGCAACGCCGCAGCGGACAGCGGGATGGCGCGACTGGCGAGAAAACCGACCGCTGCCAGCGACACCACAGCCAGCGACACCAGCATCGCGTACCCGGAATAGCCCATCAGCACGCCAGCGGTGATGGTGCCGCCGAGAATCGCCAGAAACGTACCCATCTCCACCAGCGCGTTGCCACCCACCAGCTCATCGCTGCGCAGCTGCTGCGGCAGGATCGAATACTTCACGC
>DPSI01000594.1:0-7718 GCA_003527165.1 Pseudomonas sp. | reverse complement strand
GCAGGATCGAATACTTCACCGGTCCGAACAGCGCCGACTGAGTGCCCATGCAGAACAGCACCAGCAGCAGCAACGGCAGATTGCCCAGCAGCATACCCAGCGCGCCCACGAGCATGATCAAAATCTCAGCGAACTTGACCCGACGGATCAGCCAGGCCTTTTCGTACTTCTCACCGAACTGACCACCCAGCGCGGAAAACAGGAAGAACGGCAAGATGAACAGCAGCGCGCAGAGATTCACCAGCAAGCTGACGTCGGCAGTAGTGCCGAGCTTGTAGAGGATCGCCAGTACCAGCGCCTGCTTGAACACGTTGTCATTGAAGGCACCGAGCAGCTGCGTCACGAAGAACGGCAGGAAGCGCCGCGTAGCGAGCAGGCGGAACTGCGAGTGCTGGCTCATCGTGACTCTCCGCATGGATGCGCCATTGCGCCGAGGGTGGAGCTCACAGCGGCAGCTGCCCGAACGCCCAGCGCAGCAGGAAGAAGCAAAGCAAGCCGCCGGCAATGGTCGCCAGCAGATTGCGCGTGACCGCCGCGACGATGATCGCCAGCAGGCCCGCAAGCAGGTAGGCGTTATCCCAGCTCAGCGCCCACTCTCCGGCGGGCATCAGCATCCCCGGTACGACAATGGCGGTCAGCACGGCGACCGGCACGTAATGCAACCCCTGTTCCACCAGCCGGGGAAAGCGCAGGTTGGGCCAGGCAAAGAAGCTGTAGCGAATCACGAAGGTGATCGCCAGCATGCCTAGAATCAGCAACCAGGTTTGCATGGGCTCGCCTCCCCTTGCAGATGACGCTCAGCCCGCTGTTCGAGCCAGACGCCGACAACGATGCCCGCCAGCGCCGCGGCGATCAGGCCCAGCTTGTAGGGCAGCTCCCAGGTGAGCAGGGCTACGGCCGCGGCCACCAGGGCCGAGACTACCTGCGGGCGTGTACGCATCATCGGCACAGCGATGCCGATAAAGGTCGCGATCATGGCGAAATCCAGGCCCCAGCCGGCCACGTCCGGCACCGCCTGACCGAAGGCGATGCCAGCCAGGGTCGCCACTTGCCAGCTCAGGTACATGGTCAGCGCCGCCCCGAAGAAGAACCAGTGTTTATAAGGCGAGGCGTCATCGCTGGCATAGCGATGCTGGATGACGGCGAAGGCTTCATCCGTCAGCCAGAAGGCCAACGGCACCCGCCAGCGGCTCGACAAATGCCGCACGAACGGCTGCAACGCCGCGCTGTACAGTGCGTGGCGCAGGTTGACCACGAAGGTCGTCAGCAACACCACGGCTGCGCCAACCCCACCGGTAATCAGGGTGATTGCAATGAACTGCGCGGAGCCGGCGAACACCAGCGCCGACATACCAATGGTCTGCCAGGTTGACAGCCCGGCGCCGATGGACAGCGTGCCGAAAATGATGCCAAACGGTATCGCGCCGACGATCAGCGGAAGAATATCGCGGCAACCGTGCAAGAACTCTTGCAAGCGGGACATCGAGGCTCCTTAGGTACATGCACCGCAAAAGGATAACGAGCTACACGCCGCCATCGCGGCAGCGAGCATAGGGGAACGTGAAGACGAACTGATGACCACAGTACAACCGCCCGTGGAAACGGCAGACATTACCTTATGTCGGTGCCTGACGGCGACGGGCGTGCTTCTCGTGGGACTAATGAGCGAGCCCGGAGCGGCTTCCCCCTCATCCAACCCTCTTCCCGGCGGGGAGAGGGAGCTAAAGCACACTCGTCTGGAGCAGTTGGATGGCTCCGCCGATCATGGAGGCGACCATCGATGTTGCACTGAACGACACCAACCGGCCGGCGCGATACCGAAGCATCAACCATACGCCCGCGCTTCCAGCACACCCCTGACCGCAGGCCATTCCCGGTCGGTAATGCTGTAGAGCACGGTGTCATCCAGGCGGCCATCGGCAAGACGGCGGTGGTTGCGGAGCAGGCCTTCGCGCTGGGCGCCGAGCTTCTCGATGGCGCGCTGGGAGCGCAGGTTGCTCGCAGCGGTCTTCAGCTGCAGGCGCACCAATTGCCAGTCTTCGAAGGCGTGTTTGAGCAGCAGGTACTTGATCGAAGTGTTCAGGCCGGTGCCGTGCTCGGCCTTGTCCAGCCAGGTCCAGCCTAGTTCGCCGGACGGCAGCGAGGGGTTGAAATCGGCGAAACGGGTGGTCCCGACGATGCGGTCGACCATGCGCAGGGTGAACGCCACGGCTCGACCGTCGCGCTGTTCGCTGAGTGCAAAGCGATACCAGTCCGGGCGCAAGGGCCCGTTGAGGTAGATCAGCTCGTCTCGGTTGCGCTCGGCGAGCTCCACCAGGGCCGGGATGTCGGTTTCTGCAAGCGGCTCCAGGCGCAAGGCGCCCCTCTGCAAAGTGACCGGGCGCGGCGTGAACATCGAATAGTCTCCTGATAGAGGCGGATGGAACGCTGTTGTGATCCCCGCGCAGGCAGGAAGTGCCCGGTGACAGTCCGCAGCATGACAACTGCCAATCCAAGGCAAGCCGGGCCACCTCATGCGCGTTGCCGACACTGAGCCAATCCGCTGCACGAAGGATCGATCAGCAAGGCAGCACCGCTACCTGCGCCGGCTTCCCCGCGACGACCGACCTCATGCGACCATGGTCGCAGCCGCAACACGCGCACCTCTTTTGCTGCGAAACTTTGCAAATTCATCTATCAATAAGCGGCAGCCTCCGGTTATCCGAAACCTGCCGAGCCTGGGCAGTCGCCCGAGTGGTACCCGGCCCCGAACAATCGCACCGTCTGACCCTGGTCAGCGTCGATGGCGCAATCGGCCCGCTGTACCGACTCAGGTCAGCGCCGCCTGGCCCGTTTACCGGCCATTTCGCCGAAATGATCGGGGCTCAAGCCCGCTTTTCATGTGTCGTCTGGAGTTCGCAGCATGTCGTTGTCCGGTGGGCTGATCGCGCTGGTCGCCTTTGCTTATATGGCCGTACTGTTTGCCATCGCCTTCTATGGCGATCGCAACAGCGCGCCGATGCCGCCGCGTGTGCGCGCCTGGGTCTACAGCCTGTCGCTGGCGGTCTATTGCACCAGCTGGACTTTCTTCGGTGCCGTCGGCCAGGCCGCCGAACAGCTCTGGTCCTTCCTGCCGATCTACCTCGGACCGATTCTGCTGATGCTGCTGGCACCTCAGGTCATCCAGAAGATGATCATGATTAGCAAGCAGGAGAACATCACCTCCATCGCCGACTTCATCGCGGCGCGTTATGGCAAGTCGCAGTTGCTCGCGGTGGTCATAACGCTGATCTGCCTGGTCGGCGTGTTGCCCTATATCGCCCTGCAGCTCAAGGGCATCGTGCTGGGCGTGAACCTGCTGATCGGCAATCACAGCGAGGCCGCCGCCGGCTCCGGAGCCCAGGACACGGCACTGATCGTGTCCGTGGTGCTGGCGCTGTTCACCGTGCTGTTCGGCACGCGCAACCTTGATGTCACCGAGCATCACCGCGGCATGGTTCTGGCGATTGCCTTCGAGTCGCTGGTCAAGCTGTTTGCCTTCATCGCCGTCGGCGTCTTTGTCACGTTCGGTCTGTTCGACGGCTTCGGCGATCTCTTCAACCAAGCCTACGATTCGTCAGAGCTGACCGGCTACTGGGAAGAGACGGTGAACTGGCCGGCGATGCTGGTGCAGACCACCGTGGCGCTGATGGCCATCGTCTGCCTGCCGCGACAGTTCCATGTGACCGTGGTGGAAAACATCGAGCCGCGCGACTTCCGCCTGGCGCGCTGGGTCTTTCCGCTGTACCTGGTCCTGGCCGCCTTGTTCGTCATCCCGATCGCACTGGCCGGACAACTGCTGCTGCCGAGCGGAGTCACGCCCGACTCCTTCGTGATCAGTCTTCCGCTGGCTGAAGCCCACCCGGCTTTGGCGATGCTGGCCTTCATCGGCGGCGCTTCGGCGGCCACCGGCATGGTCATCGTCGCCAGCGTGGCGCTGTCGACCATGGTGTCCAACGACATGCTGCTGCCCTGGCTGCTGCGCCGCAAGGAGGCCGAACAACCCTTCGAGGTGTTCCGCCACTGGATGCTGTCGGTGCGCCGCATCAGTATCGTCGCCATCCTGCTGCTGGCCTATGTCAGCTACCGCCTGCTCGGCTCCAGCGCCAGCCTGGCAACCATCGGTCAGATCGCCTTTGCCGCCCTGACACAGCTCGCCCCGGCAATGGTTGGCGCCCTGTATTGGAAACAGGCCAACCGGCGCGGCGTGTTTGCCGGCCTCACTGCCGGCGCGCTGATCTGGGTCTACACGCTGATTTTGCCGCTGCTCGGCTGGCCATTGGAGATGTTCCCCGGCCTGCAATGGATGTACACCACCGAGCTGCCATTCAACACCAGCGCGCTGACGCTCGGCGTGACGCTCTCGCTGGTGGGCAACGCGACCTTGTTCTTCTGGGTTTCGATCCTGTCGCAGACCCGCGTCGCCGAGCATTGGCAAGCCAGTCGTTTCATCGGTCAGGAGATTCACGCCACCCCCAACGCCCGCCGGTTGCTCGCCGTGCAGGTCGAGGATCTGCTCTCGCTGGCCTCGCGTTTCGTCGGCGCCGAACGCGCGGAGCTCAGCTTCCAGCGCTTCGCCCGACGTCACGGTCATGACTACTCGCCCAAGCAACAAGCCGACGGCCAGTGGATCGCCCACACCGAGCGCCTGCTCGCCGGTGTCCTGGGCGCGTCCTCGACGCGCGCCGTGGTCAAGGCCGCACTGGAGGGCCGCGACATGCAGGTCGATGACGTGGTGCGCATCGTCGGCGAAGCCTCGGAGGTGCTGCAGTTCAACCGCGCCCTGCTGCAGGGCGCGATCGAGAACATTACCCAGGGCATCAGCGTGGTCGACCAGTCGCTGCGGCTGGTGGCCTGGAACCACCGCTACCTGGAAATCTTCGAGTATCCGGACGGGCTGGTTTATATCGGTCGGCCGATCGCCGACATCATCCGCTACAACGCCGAGCGTGGCCTCTGCGGCCCCGGTGACCCCGATACCCATGTGGCCAAGCGACTGTACTGGATGCGTCAGGGCCGTGCGCACACCTCCGAGCGGATGTTCCCCAACGGCCGTGTGGTCGAACTGATCGGCAATCCGATGCCCGGCGGCGGCTTCGTCATGAGCTTCAGCGACATCACCGCCTACCGCGAGGCCGAACGTGCGCTCAAGGACGCCAACGAAGGTCTGGAGCAGCGCGTCGGCGAACGGACCCAGGAACTGTCAGAGCTGAACAAGGCGCTGACCGAAGCCAAGAGCACCGCTGAGGCGGCCAATCAGTCCAAGACGCGTTTCCTGGCGGCGGTCAGCCATGACCTGATGCAGCCATTAAATGCTGCACGGCTGTTCTCCGCCGCCCTGTCGCACCAGCATGATGCGCTGCCGACTGAAGCGCGGGATCTGGTCCGTCATCTGGACGGTTCGCTACGCTCGGCCGAAGACCTGATATCGGACCTGCTGGACATTTCACGCCTGGAGAACGGTCGCATCACCCCCGATCGCAATCCCTTCCCCCTGGCGACCCTGTTCGACACGCTGAGTACCGAATTCACCATGCTGGCGGTTGAACAGGGCGTCGACTTCAAGGTGCATGGCAGCCGGCTGCGGGTCGATAGCGACATCCGTCTGCTGCGCCGAGTCCTGCAGAACTTCCTGACCAACGCCTTCCGCTACGCCAAAGGCCGCGTGGTACTAGGCGTGCGGCGTCAGGGCTCGTCCTTGCGGCTCGAGGTCTGGGACCGCGGCCCGGGCATCGCCGAAGACAAGCTACGGGTGATCTTCGAGGAGTTCAAACGCCTGGACAGCCATCAGACCCGCGCCGAGAAAGGCCTGGGCCTGGGCCTGGCAATCGCAGACGGCTTCTGCCAAGTCCTCGATCACCCGCTGTCGGTGCGCTCCTGGCCCGGCAAAGGCAGCGTATTCAGCGTGACGGTACCGATCGCCAGCACCCCGGCCCGGCAGGTGAAGGCCAATGGCAATGGCGAAGCGCAACAGACGGCGCTAACCGGCATCCAGGTGCTGTGCATCGACAACGAAGACAGCATTCTGGTCGGCATGCACAGCTTGCTGTCGCGCTGGGGATGCCAAGTTTGGACCGCCAATAACCGAGCCGAATGCGAGGCGTTGCTGAAAGAAGACGTACGGCCGCAACTGGTGCTGGTCGACTATCATCTGGATCATGGCGAAACCGGTTCGGAGCTGATGGCCTGGCTGCGCACCCGCCTCGGCGAGCGGGTGCCCGGTGTGGTGATCAGCGCCGATGGACGGGAAGAGCTGATCGCCGCCATCCACGCGCCGGGGCTCGACTTCTTGGCCAAACCGGTCAAGCCGGCTGCCCTGCGCGCGTTGATGAGCCGCCACGTTCCGCTGCACTGAGGCGGACTTGCGCCTGTGCAACAGCCTGGTCAAGGCCCGGCTGATCCTGTTCGTCGACGGGCGCGCCCTGGCGATGTTGACGCTACCATTCATGTTCGGCGGCGTGCTCGCCGGGCTCGCGGTGCTGTGGCTGGTATGAGACGGTACGCCGTCGCTAGTCCTCGGCTTCCAGCGGCGTCTCGGCCCCGGCCCGCTCGAGCCAGTCGGCGGGCAGCCGCTTGCTGGCTCGCGCGCCCAACAGCTTAAGCTGTTCGGCACGGCTCACTAGATTGCCGCGCCCGTCGGTGAGCTTGTTGCGCGCCCCGAGGTAGGCCTTGTCCAGCTGCTGCAGGCGAGTACCGATCTCGTCCAGATCCTGTATAAAGGCGGCAAATTTGTCATAGAGCGCCCCGGCCCGTTCGGCGATCTCGCGGGCGTTCTGGCTTTGTCGCTCCTGGCGCCAGAGGCTGTCGATCACCCTAAGCGTGGCGAGCAAAGTGGTTGGACTGACGATCACGATGTGCTTGCTGTAGGCCTCTTGGAACAGCTCGGGATCGCCCTGCAATGCCGCGGCGAAGGCGGCCTCGATCGGCACGAAGAGCAGCACGAAATCCAGGCTCTGCAGCCCTTCGAGACGCTGGTAATCCTTCAGCGACAAGCCTTTCAGGTGATTGCGCAGCGACAGGACGTGCTGCTTGAGCGCCAGCGCACGGCTGCTTTCGTCTTCGGCGCAGGTCAGCGCCTGGTAAGCGGTAAGGCTGACCTTGGCGTCCACTACTACTTGCTTGTCGCCGGGCAGCTGGATCAGCACGTCAGGCTGGAAACGCTCGCCGTCGGCGCTTCTGAGGCTGACCTGGGTGTGGTATTCGCGGCCCTTCTCGAGCCCGGCGTGTTCGAGCACCCGCTCGAGGATCAGCTCACCCCAGTTACCTTGAGTCTTCTGCCCTTGCAGCGCGCGTGTCAGGTTGGTCGCCTCGTCGCCCAGGCGCTGGTTGAGCTGCTGCAGCCGCTCCAGCTCCCTGGCCAGGGAAAACCGTTCGCGCGCCTCGTTCTGGTAGCTTTCCTCGACGCGTTTTTCGAACAACTGGATACGCTCTTTCAACGGGTCCAGCAGCTGCCCGAGCCGTTCATGGCTGGCCTCGGCGAAACGCTGCTCACGCTCCTCGAAGATTTTCCCGGCCAGCTCGGCGAACTGGGCACGCAACTCATCGCGGGCGCCCTGAAGATCGTCCAGGCGCTGCTCATGAGTCTTCTGCTGTTCGTTCAGCTCGGCTGTAACCGCCGCATGAGCGGCGCTCAGCGCGCGCAGCTCGGCTTGCTGGGCATCGCGCTCGGCCTGCAGATCGTCGAGGGTTTCGCGGGTTTC
>DPSI01000593.1:1245-7844 GCA_003527165.1 Pseudomonas sp. | reverse complement strand
GCGCTCGGTGATACCGGTGTCGCCGCGTGTCTGCTGCAGGTGTATGGCGATGCTGCTGATAACTGGTGAGACGGTTCACCTGAGGCTTGGATGATCCAGTGCTTTACTTCTCTCGAACGCACTGAGGTCTTGGCGTCGAATCGCATCTGCTCATCGATTGGTTAGGCCCGGAGCGGCACGTTACTCCAGCTCGTAGAGATAGATCTTCTGCGCTTCCATGCGATAGCCCGCTTCGGCCAGCTCACTGCTGGCGTGCTCGACTTTCAGTGGGCCTTCGATCCAGAACGGCTGGTACAACTCATCCACCTTCACCCCCAACTCGCTGTTGGCGTGCACGATCTGGTTGGACGGCGGCGGTGGCACGTGGATGCAGGCGCCGAAGTAGGGCACCAGCAGAAACTCGGTCACCCGTCCGTCTTCGCCCATGTCCAGCGGTACGATGTATCCCGGCAGCTTGACCTGCACGCCATCGAGCTCCTTAACCACCGGCTCGGCCGGCGATTGCTGAGCCGCAGCGGGGCCCGCTTCGGCGGCGAGCGCGTCGGCCAGCTGCGACATGTCATGAATCGCCATCGGTGGCGGAGGCGGCGGGGCGTCGGCCGGGATCAGGTCCGACCATTGCAGTTCACGAACATCGGCAGCTGCGAAGGGCACCGCCAGGGCAAGCAAGGTAGCGAATAACAGGCGAGACATGCTTTTCCTTATAGTCGGATCGACAGGCCATCGGCCAGGGACTGCCGATAAGCGCGCCAGGCCGGCACGCAGCCCATCAGGAGCCCAGCCAGCAGTATGCCCGCAAGCAATGACCACTCATAGGCGCTGGGCAGGGCCAGCGGCAGGTACAGGCCGTAGTGACTCTGCAGCGGTCCCTGTGCGACCGCAATGGCGACATATAACAGCAGCAGCCCGAACAGGGCGCCAGCGAGTGCCAGGCTGAACGCTTCGACCACCAGCAGGCCGGCGATATGCCAGGGGCGGGCACCCACCGAGCGCAAGATCGCCATTTCCCGCCGTCGCTCGTTGAGGCTGGTCAGAATGGCCGTCAACATGCCGATCAATCCGGTCAGTACAACGAAAAGGGACACCACGAACAGTGCCTTTTCCGCGGTGCTCATCAGGCTCCAGAGCTCTTGCAGGGCAACGCCCGGGAGAATCGCCAGCAGCGGCTCGCCGCGATACCCATTGATTTCGCGTTGCAGGGTGAAGGTGGCGATCTTGCTGTTGAGGCCCAGCATGAAGGCGGTGATCTGTTTCGGCTGCAGCTCCATCTGGCGCGCCTGTTCGGAATCTATGCGCGCTGCGCCGCGGGCCGGCATGCCGTTCTGCCAGTCGATGTGCAGCGCTTCCATCCCCGCCAGGTTGATATGCAGCGTGCGATCAACCGGGGTGCCGGTACGTTGCAGGATGCCCACCACACGAAAGGGTTTGTCGTCATGCTTGACCAAGCTGACCGTAGCCACGCCATGGGCCAGCACCAACTGATCGTCCAGCTTGTAGTTTAACGTCTGGGCCACCTCGGCGCCCAGTACCACTTCGAACGGATCCTCGGCGAACGGCCGGCCTTCCGAGAGTTGCAGCGGCTGCTTGCGCCCGTAACGGTAGTGTTCGAAGTAGGCGCTGCTGGTGCCCATTACTCGATAGCCGCGGTGAGAGTCGCCCAGCGAGATGGGAATCGCCCAACTGACTCGGGGATGCTCGGCGAAATGCTCGAAGCTGTCCCAGCGAATGTTGTTGGTCGCGTTGCCGATGCGGAACACCGAATACAGCAGCAGATTAACCGAGCCGGAACGGGCACCAACGATGAGGTCCGTGCCGCTGATGGTGCTGGCGAAGCTGGCGCGGGCCTCAGTACGTACACGCTCGACGGCCAGCAGCAGGCAAACCGAAAGGGCAATGGCAAAAGTCGTGAGCAGGGCGGTAAAGCGGCGATTGTTCAGGCTCGCCAAGGCCAGGCGCAACAGATACATAGCCTATATCTCCGGCGCGCGGGCGGCGCGATTGAGGTCCGCCAATGACAGGCTGCGATCGAACAAGGGCGCCAGGCTCTGGTCATGGCTGACGAACAGCAAGCTCGAACCGGCCTCCTGGCATTCGGCGAACAACAGTTGCAGAAAGGCTTCCCGGCTGTCCGCATCCAGCGCCGAGGTGGGTTCGTCGGCAATCACCAGTTCGGGCTGACCAATCAGCGCACGCGCCGCGGCGACACGTTGTTGCTGGCCGATCGACAGCGCTTCGGCACGCCGCCCGAGGAAATTCTCGGATAGCCCGAGATGCGAAAGCAGGCTCGCCACTGCCTGCGCAACGCCGCCGTGGCGCTGACGGGCGCGCTCGGCGCGCGTCTTCGAAAAATGACAGGGCAAGCCGACATTTTCGGCCACAGAGAGAAAAGGCAGCAGATTGAACTGCTGGAAAATATAGCCAGTGTGATCGACGCGAAAGCGATCCCGCGCGCCGGAGGACAGCGCAGCGAGATCGCTGCCAAGCAGCCGAACCGTTCCGCGCTGCGCTTTCTGCACGCCGCCGATCAGACCCAGCAAGGTGGTCTTGCCGCTGCCTGACGGTCCCTTGAGAAACAGGCTCTGGTTGCGCTCCAGCTTGAAGCTGGGGATGTCGAGCAGTTCTGCCTGGCCGGGCCAGGCAAAACCCAGTTGGTGAAGTTCGAGCAACGGTGCGGTCATTCGAGATGATCCGTATCAGGCGAGCCGGGGAGTTTACTGCGTCGGGCCGAGCGGCGGCAGGCAGCGGGTGATCAGAACTCGGCGCGTGGCTGGCCGGCGTCGAGCTGTGCACCGCGTTGGCCGTTCGGGCCAATCAGCTGTGCCTGGATTTTCTCAGTGCCCGGGAATGCCTTGAACAGCCCCTGCAGATCAAGGGCCTGCAACGCTTGAGGGGTGGCGCAATTATAGTGGTAGTGGGCGTGAATCTCGCTGTGCTGGTTTTCATGATTACCGTCGTGCTCGTGCTCGTGCTCGTGGTCATGAGCGGCGTCATCGAACAGAGGGCTTTCCAGCTCGGTTTCAGCCAGGGTGCAGCCCGCCGCCGCTGGTAGGCTGAACAGCGTATCTGGCTGTTCCAGCTGCTTGCGTGCGTCGGAGATCTTGCGCTTATCCGCTTCGCTGCTGGGTGCGTGTTCGAAGCCCACCATATTCATGGCCGGGCTGCGCAGTACGACTTCCAGCGTGGAGCCATCCAGCGCGGCGTCCAGCTCGGCCGCGCCATGCTCATGGGCTCCGAGACTGTCATGGCGAGCGTGGTCGTGGTCATGAGCGTGTTGTTCAGCGGCCAGAACGAAACTGGGCAGTAGAGCGAATGGCAGGGCAAGCAGTAGGCGGCGCATGACGAACTCCGGTAGGGTTTATTGATACGTTATAACAAAGAGCGGTAGCGGCTGGCCAGCCCGCCCGAGGCATGGGAGCATGCCGTTCGAATGTTCAGGAGGCTTAAGATGATTCGAATTCGTGGTCACGTCGGCGAGTGGCCGGTCGATCTCAGCATAGAAATGGATGACCAGGACTGGGCGCAGCTGGCGCAGCAGTTGCCATTGAGTGCCAATGTGCAGGCAGCGCGGGCGCCCGCGGAGGCCGGCTCCGACGCGCTTTGGCTCGGCGCTCAGCAGCTCCTGCGGAAAGCGGGGCGCATGGAGGGCCCACAGCTACTGGCCGAGTTGGAAGCCCTGAGCGGCAGCGCGCTGGCCGGCAAGCGCTTGCTGGTGCGTCTGCGCCACAGCGCACAGGTGAAGGTGCACAGCGGTTCCGATGCGCCGATCTACAGCTGGGTGACCGAGGCAGGCTAGAGTGGTCAGAGGCGACTCGCCTGAAAAGTGTCGCAGCGCGCCGGTTCACCGCTGTCGAAGCCGGTGCGGAACCACCTTACCCGCTGTGCCGAGGTGCCGTGAGTGAAAGCATCCGGCACCACGCGGCCCTGACTTTGCTTCTGCAGATTATCATCACCAATGGCATTGGCGGCGTTCAGTGCTTCCTCCAGGTCGCCTTCTTCTAGCCAGTCGTGACGTTGCTGGGCGTGGTATGCCCAGACACCGGCGAAGCAATCGGCTTGCAATTCCTGACGAACCAGCAACCCGTTATCCCCTTCCATTTTGACGCCGCGCTGGCGTGCGGCCTGCATCTGCTGCGATACCCCGAGCAGCGTCTGCACGTGATGGCCGACCTCATGTGCGATGACGTAGGCCTGGGCGAAGTCGCCGGCGGCGGAGAAACGTGAAGCCATCTCATCGAAGAACTGAAGATCGAGATACACCTGCCGGTCGCCCGGACAATAGAAAGGGCCAACCGCCGAGCTGGCGAAACCGCATGCCGAATTGACGCCGCCACGAAAAAGCACCAGTGTCGGGTCGCGGTACTGCTCGCCGGACTGCTGGAACAGCGCGCGCCAAGTATCTTCGGTGTCGCCGAGGATGGCCTGGACGAACGCCACTTGCGGGTCGTCGCTGCGCGCCGGCGTATCGCTCTGCTGGGGCGGCGCCGAACCGGTCTGATTGGCCAACTGACCGAGAATCTGCATCGGGTCCTGGCCGGAGAGCAAGCCGATCACCACCACGATGGCCACCCCGGCCAGGCTCAGGCGCCCACCACCGATGCCGCCACTGCGGCCCCGGGCATCCACCACGTTGTCACTGCGCCGTGCCTTCTTCCAACGCATTTACGAGTCCCTTTTACAGACATGCTGGTGGTAGACCCGTTATGCCGCCAGCTAATTCAGCTGGCAAGACTGCGCTTCGTCTATTTTTTCCATCAGTTCGCAGGGTAGATGGCCAGCACCGATTCCTCGCCCTGTTTATTCAGGCCGACCACTTGATAGGCATCTTTTTGATCGCCCATTTCCATGCCTGGTGAGCCCAGGGGCATGCCTGGCACCGCCGCACCGATCAGGTCGGGCTGAGCGCGAAGCCTGAGGATTTCGGCAGCGGGGACGTGACCCTCGACGAACTTCCCGTCGATTACTGCGGTGTGGCAGGAGCCCAGCCGATGCGGCACGCCGAGGCGCGTCTTGACCGCAGCCATGTCAGTTTCGACGTGGTCGTTCACCTGGAAGCCGTTTTCTTCGAGATGCTTGATCCATGACGTGCAACAGCCACAGTTAGCGTCGCGGTGAACATCAATGGCGATGGGATCGGCGGCCTGGACCAGGCTGGCGAAAAGGGTGGTGGCGAGTAGCAATCGGCGCATGGACATTTCCTCCGACAGGATTAGCCGCAGAATACCGCCAAGCGGGCGCGGCCCCAAGCATCGGCCTGTGAGCGATTGTCACACGCTGCTACGGGTTGCGGCGAACCAACGCGAGCCGTTTCGGTCGGATAACCATTGTGGGTGCGCAACCGCTATCAGGGGAGCTTTCGATGCGTTTTGCCCGTTTCGTTCTGGTTGTTCAGGCCGTGATCATGATTGGTTTCAGCCTCGCCTACTGGCTGCGGCCCTACGAGATGGCCAATCTGAACGGAATGCTGCTGATGGAGACCGCGTCGGTCAGTCATATGCGTGTCTATTACGGCGGCTTGCAGCTGGGCCTGGCGCTGTTTCTGCTCTGGGCCATGCAGGTTCCCGAGCGTGCCAGAGCGGCACTGGTGATGCTGGTGATCACCATGCTGGCGCTGGTCGCCGGCCGGCTGGGGTCGTTGTGGCTCGATGGCGGCGAGCTGATCGGTTTCGATCTGGCCTCGCTGGTATACCGGGTATGTGCCGCGCTGCTCGCGGGAGTCGCGCTGTTGGTGATACGCGAGCGCTCGGCGGACGATCCAGAAGCCAACCCGGCCGCCGAACTCCAGCCCAACCGGATCCGCATCGATGATGAACCACCCAAGCCGTTTCGCCTGGGCGACGGCGTGGCGCCCGTGGCAACCACTGAGTCCGAGCCTGGGCCCTTTCGACGGGGGGATCCGGACAGTCCGCCGACGGACATGCCCCAGGAGCCCTCAGGCAGGTAACGAGCGGAGTGCTTCCGCATGCTGCTCTGGTGTGCGAGCTGTTCAGGCGTCAGCCATAGCGAGACCTTCGTCCTGGTCTTGCCGACCGCTCGGGTTCATGTTTCTGCGCAGATGCGTCTCGGGCCGTTTACTAGCGCGGTGACCTGGCGGGCGAAGGCCTCGATGGAAAACGGCTTGGTGATCAACTCCAGGCCCTCGCCGATAAAGCTGCTGCGCATCAAGGCATGCTCGGCATACCCGGTTATGAACAGCACCTTCAGATTGCTCTGCCTGGTTTGCGCCAAGTCGGCGAGCTGGCGACCGTTGAGGCCCGGCAGGCCGACGTCTGTTACCAGCAGGTCGAGCTCCACGTCGGTTTCCAGTATTGCCCTTCCGGTCGGGCCATCGTGGGCCTGCAGTACGTTGTAGCCCATATCCTGCAGCACGTTGGCCACCACCGAGCGCACCGTCGGCTCGTCTTCGACCAGCAAGACGCTGCCACCACGCTGCGTCGATGGTATGGAGCGCTCCTGTTCGATTACATCTTCCGGCAACTGCGCCGATTGTTGACGCGGCAGGAATACCGATACCGAGGTGCCCGCCTCCGGAACGCTCTGGATCTCGGTATAGCCCTCCGATTGGCGTGCAAAGCCGTAGACCATGGACAGGCCGAGCCCGG
>DPSI01000593.1:592-1198 GCA_003527165.1 Pseudomonas sp. | reverse complement strand
ACAGGCCGAGCCCGGTGCCCTGACCGATGGGTTTCGTCGTGAAAAAGGGATCGAAGGCCCGGGAAACCACATCCGGCGACATCCCGCAACCGGTATCGGTGACGGTCAGGCATACATAGTCGCCGCCCTTGGCGTCGCTGTCCGTTGTCGACGTGCTCGGCTCGACGTTCAGGTTGCGTGTCTCGATAGTCAGCGTGCCGCCATCGGCCATGGCATCACGGGCATTGATCGCCAAGTTCAGCAGCGAACTCTCGATCTGGTGCGGGTCGCACTGGGTCAGCCAGAGATCATCTGCCAGTACCTTGCGAATACGGATACGCTCGCCAAGGGAGCGTCTCAGTAGATCATCCAGGGAGTCGACCAGCTGATTGAGATCGATGGTCTTGGGCGCCAGCGGCTGCCGGCGCGAGTAGGCCAGCAGACGGTGCGTAAGGCCAGCGGCTCGCTGGGCCGAGGCGATGGCGGCATCGACGTGCCGCGGCAGCTCGACGGTGCGTCCCTGACCAAGCCGGCGCCGGGTCATTTCCAGCGAGCCGATGATGCCCTGCAGCAGATTGTTGACGTGTGGGCGATGCCTCCGGTCAACTGGCCGATGGCTTCCATCTT
>DPSI01000593.1:0-446 GCA_003527165.1 Pseudomonas sp. | reverse complement strand
CTGGCCGATGGCTTCCATCTTTTGCGCCTGGCGCAACGCCTCGTGAACGTGCTCGAGCTCGGCGGTGCGCGCTTCGACGCGAGCTTCGAGGGTCTCGTTGAGCTGTCGCAAGGCCTCTTCGGCGCGGCGACGTTCGGCGATTTCCCGCTGTGCCGACTCCAGCAGACGGGCATTGTCGAAGGCCACTGCGGCATGTCCGGCTACGCCTGCCATCAGCCACTCATGGCGGGCCGTGAACACGGCGGACTTTTCATGCCCGAACAGCAACGCACCAAGCGCTTCGCCCGTGTGCGATACCACTGGAACCGCGAGATAGCTGGTAACCGGCAGATGACCATGCGGCATGCCGAAATGCGGCCCGCTCTTGCCGTAGCGATGATCCTGAGTAATGTCATCGGAACGGATGATTTCCGTGCCGGCGAAGCTGGGCGCGAAGATGGCTGTTG
>DPSI01000130.1:1823-6135 GCA_003527165.1 Pseudomonas sp. | reverse complement strand
CGTGTGTGCGGCAAGTGCTGCTGCAGCGAGCGGAAGGCCGCCGCGCTGAAATAGTAGTTATCCATCTCCACGCCGATGGCTAGACGGTCCCAGCCGCGCGCGGCGATGACCTCGCAAGACAGGTAATCCATCGGATGGCGCACGCTCGATTGCACGTAGTGATCCGGGTAGCCGACGATGTCGTCGTCGCCCATGAACACCGTGCGGCGCGCGCCATTGGCGTCCTGGTCGCGGCCAAACCACAGCGGATCGCCGTCGAGCGCCAGCAACACGCACTGGTGCACGTAGAACGACCAGCCGTCATAGCCTGTCAGCCAGGCCATGTTCGACGGGTCGGTGACAATCAGCAATTCGATACCGCGGGCGGCCATGGCCTGGCGAACCCTGGTGATACGCAACGCATATTCCTCCCGACTGAACGGGAGATTGACGACGATATCGGACATCTTCTTTGCCCTCGTGGATGGACCGCTCTTGCTCTGCAGGGGCGAGCTGGCTCGCGAGCCGCGGCGTGCGGCCCGAGCGCGAGTAGGCTCGCGTCTGCAGATCAGGGGTTGAAGATGAACCCCCTGCCCGCTGCAAGCGCCCGGTCGAAGGCGAAGCTGGCGATGGCAGTGTCTTGCGCGCCGGTGCCGGTCAGGTCGCAGAGGGTGACCTGACTGGCCGAGGTGCGCCCCGGGTGATGCCCGGCGATCACCTGGCCGAGTTCGGCTAGGAAAGGTGAGTGGCTGTCCATCACGCCCGCGGACAGGGCATGGTGCAGCTCGCCAAATAGCCGGGTCTGACTCAGCCGGTCGGCGACATACAGATCGCAGGCAGCCAGGGCGGCGGCGGCGATTTCGTTCTTGTGCTCGGCATCCGAGCCCATGGCGGTGATGTGCAGCCCTGGCTGCAGGTGATGCGCCTGGATCAGAGGCGTGCGGCTGGGCGTGGTGGTGATGGCGATGTCCGCGCCGTCCATCGCGGCGTCCAGGTTGTCCACGGCCCGCGCTTCGACGTCCTCCAGCTCGCTGGCGAAGACAGTCGCCTTCGCCGGATCGCGGGCCCAGATGCGCACCTCGCGAATGTCGCGTACCAGGCGCAGGGCCGCCAATTGCAGACGCGCCTGTTCGCCGGCGCCGAGAATGGCGACACGGCTGGCATCCGCGCGACTCAGCCATTTCGCCGCCACCGCGCCGGCAGCGGCCGTGCGCACCGCGGTGAGGAAGCCGTTGTCCAGCAACAGCGCGTCGAGCAATCCGGTGCGCGCCGAGAACAGCATCATCAGTCCGTTGAGGCTCGGTAGGCCGAGCGCCGGGTTGTCGAAGAAACCGGGGCTGACCTTGATGGCGAAGCGCGGCAGGCCCGGCAGGTAGGCGGTCTTCACGTCGACCTCGCCGTTATGCTCGGGAATGTCCAGCCGCAGAATCGGCGGCATCGCCACCGCCTCGGTGGCGAGCAGGCGAAAAGCATGTTCGACCGCGTCGAGGCTGGCCGGATCGAGGGCCAGGCAGGCGCGGAGATCGGTTTCGCTGAGCAGAACGGTCTCGGCCATGTTGATCTCCATCGAGGGTACTCCGGACGCACCGGTAGCAAGGTTGTCGGGTTTGGGTTGGGTTATTCGTCGGCGCCGTTGAGCACGCGCAGGTGCTGTCCGGTGTCCAGGTTGCGGCCGCTGATCACGATGACCACCGGCCCTCGAGGTTCGATCGAACGTTCGAGCAGCGCAGCGATGCCAACGGCGGCGGCGCCTTCGATCACCAGCCGCTCCTCGTGATAGGCATGGCGGATGCCGGCAGCGATGGCCGGCTCGTCGAGCAAATGGATCTGGTCGGCCAGCTCGCGGGCAAGGGCGAAGGTGTAGCGATTGTTCAGGCCGATGCCGCCGCCGAGTGAATCGGCCAGGCTGGGGCATTCCTGCACCTCGACCGGGTGGCCAGCCTCGAGGCTGGCGTACATCGCCGCGCCACGACGCATGCTGATGCCATGAACGCGGATTTCCGGACGCTGACGCTTGAGGCCCAGGGAGACACCGGCAAACAGGCCGCCGCCGGACAGTGGCACCAGCACCTCGGCGACTTCCGGGCACTGCTCGAGGATTTCCAGACCGAGCGTGCCCTGGCCGGCGATGATATGCGGGTGGTCGAAGGCAGGAATGAAGACGGCGCCCTGCTCGCGGGCGATACGTTCAGCCTCGACCTGGGCGTCGTCCTGGCTGTGGCCGACGATGGCCACCTCAGCCCCCAGTTCGCGGATCGCGTGCACCTTGTTCGGCGGCACCCGCTGCGACAGGCAGACGATGGCCCGGACGCCCTGCTGCGCGGCAGCGAAAGCGAGCGCACGCCCGTGATTGCCGGTGGAGGCGGTGACCACGCCGAGGCGTTTCTGCGCCTCTGACAACTGCGCGACCGCATGACTCGCGCCACGCAGCTTGAAGCTGCCAGTGGCCTGCTGCGATTCGAGCTTCAACCACACCGGCACGCCAGCCAGCTGACTGAGCGACGCCGAACGCTCCATAGGCGTTTCCCGAACGAGACCGCTAATGCGTTCACGTGCCTCGAAGAGTTGATCGAGAAGAATCGGCTGCATGACGAACATTCCGATGGTGAATGTCGCCGAGTGTAGGAGCGCCGATTTCAGCAGCTCAATGTACTAGGACTCTTTTTTTTTGCCCCGCAATTGTGCCGCTCGGAGGGTCCTATGCGCCCTATTTCGGGACTCGCAGCCATTCGGCTGATGCCACTTGGTGCACAGTGGACCCGTTTTAGCGCGCACCGCGAAATTCATGGATCTCCGGGTACTGTTCGAAGACCTCGCGAACGCTGGACAACCCTTCGCGCAGGCGCTGCTCATCGCACTCGGCGCCAACGCACAGGCGCATCGCCCTGGGCCGCCGGGTCCCCGGTGGCAGAAAGGGGTCGGGCAGGGTCAGCGCGATCCCGCGCCGGCGCAGCTCGTGCTGCAGCGCTTCCAGGTCCCAGTGCTCGGGCACGTTCAGCCAGGCGCTGAGGGACGACGGGTGGCTGCCGCGCAGGTAATCGCCCAGTTCGGTGGTCACCGCAGCCTGACGGCCAGCGATCAGCTCGCGTTGCAGGTGCACCAGTTCATGGGCGTGGCCGCGCTCGATCCAGCGCGTGGCGACCTCGCCGAGCAGGGGAGCGGCCATCCAGCTGTTCACCCGCAGGATGCTTTCGGTGCGCAGCGCCAGCCGCCGAGGCATGGCCAGGTAGCCGACGCGCAGACCGGTAAGCACTGACTTGGTCAGGCTGGTGCAGTAAAACGACAGCTCGGGCAGGTAATGGCTGATCGGAAGGGCGTCGCGGCAGTCACCAAGCAATGGCCCGTAGACGTCGTCTTCGACCACATAGACGCCGTAGCGGCGAGCGATCTCGGCGATCTCGCGGCGTCGCATGTCCGGCATTATGGTGTTGGTGGGGTTGTTCAGGTTCGGCGTACAGACCAGCGCGGTAACCCGTTCATTGCCACAAATGTCCTCGAAATGCTCCGGATCGAGGCCGTAGCGGTCGGTCTCCACCCCTTGGAGAGTGAAGCCGAGGACCTGGGCGGTGCCGATTACCCCATGGTCGGTACAATTTTCGCAAAGAACCAAGTCGTCCGGTCCCGCCAGCGAGGCGAGGGCGAGAAAGATCGAGTGGGAGGTGCCATTGGTCAACAGCAGATCCTGCAGCTCTACCGTCAATCCCAGCCCGGCGAGCCACTGCACGCCGACCTCCCGGTGGTGCTCGAAGCCAGCGATCGGACGGCAGGCATGAATCCACGGCTGCTCATGCTCGGCGGCCAGTTCCTGGCAGGTCTGTCGCCAGTAACGGTCATGGGTGTCGGTGTGGATAATCCGCGCTGTGGAAAAATCAAGCAGGGCATTTTCGCCCCGATCAAGCATGGAGCTGGCGACACGCTCGCTGATTCGCCGGCTGACAAAGCTGCCACGCCCGACTTCGCAGCGCACCCAGCCCTGGCGTTCCAGTTCCTTATAGGCATTGGTTACCGTCTGCACGCTGATATCGAGCTGTTCGGCCAGCAACCGCTGCGGCGGCAGGCGTTGGCCGTCTTGCAGGTTGCCCTGCTCGATGTCGGTTGCGATGGCGGTGACCAGCAGCTTGTATTTCGACGCGCCACTACGGGCAGCGAGCAAGGCCTGTTTCCAGTTGCGCATGACGATCCACCTTCAGTCGAGCCGACAGGATCGGCTGAAGCGCAGTGTCATGCAATTGTCCTAGTGCAATCCCATGGTCAAAACGGCTTTTGTTATCCTCGGTCGGCGAAACGCGGCGCACGTCTCTATAAAAAAGAAGTCCAAAGCCGCGCTGAGGCA
>DPSI01000130.1:0-1779 GCA_003527165.1 Pseudomonas sp. | reverse complement strand
CGCTGAGGCAGGGAATGCCCTGACCTGATGCTCTTGAAACTGCCCTCCTACATAGCAGGTCCGCCTGCGAACCATAAAAGCACAGGAGAATTCATGATGAATCGCGCACGTCCCTTTCGTTTCGGCAAGCGTTTACTGGCCACCACCGTACTGGCCGGCCTCTCCCTTGGTGGCCTGGCTCAGGCCGACACCCTCGATGAGATCAAGGGTAGCAACAGCGTCCGCATCGGCTATGCCAACGAAACGCCCTTCGCCTACACCGCCACCGACGGCAGCGTCACTGGCGAATCCCCTGAAATCGTCGAGAAGATCTTTCAACGGATGGGCATCGAAACCATCAAGCCCGTCCTCACCGAGTGGGGCTCGCTGATCCCTGGTCTGCGCGCCGGCCGCTTCGACCTGATCGCAGCAGGCATGTACATCACTCCAGAGCGCTGCAAGCAGGTGATATTCACCGATCCGCAGTATCAGTTGCCTGACACCCTGCTGGTAAAGGCGGGCAATCCGAAGAACCTGCACAGCTACGAGGACATCGCCAAGGGAGGCGCCAAGCTGGCGATCATGTCCGGTACGGTGAACCTGGCTTATGCACGCAATGGCGGCATCAGTGACGATCAGATCCTTCAGGTACCTGATACCACCGCACAGCTGCAGGCGGTGCGCAGCGGTCGCGCCGATGCTGCGGTTGGCACCCAACTGACCATGAAAGGCTTGGCCGAGAAGGGTGGCGACTCGCTCGAAGCGATCAGCGAGTTCAAGGACGACCCAGCACATACTGGCTATGGCGCGCTGGCGTTCCGTCCCGAAGACACCGCCCTGCGCGATGCCGTGAACGCCGAGCTTAAGAAGTGGCTCGGCAGCGAGGAGCACCTGAAGACGGTCGAGCCGTTCGGTTTCGACGAGTCCAACCTCACCGACAAAACCGCCGCGCAGCTCTGCGCCCAGTGATCCATGAACGGAGCGTTGCGCTGTTGATCGGCGCGGCGCTATCCGTTCGTGTGGTTTCGTTCCTGCGATAGAGGTACCGAACCTATGGGCGAACTTCTTCCCCTCATGCTGCAGGGTGCCTGGGTGACATTACAGATCACCTTCTGGGCCTCTCTGCTGGCGATCCTTTGTGCAGTGGTCGGTGCCCTCGGCCGCTTGTCACCGTTCGCGCCGCTGCGTTGGTTCTCGATTGCCTATATCGAGGTGTTTCGAGGCACCTCGCTGCTGGTACAGCTGTTCTGGCTGTATTTTGTGCTACCGATGCCGCCGTTCCACGTGGAACTTTCGGCGTTCACCGTAGCCGTGTTCGGCTTGGGCCTGCACATCGGAGCCTATGGAGCGGAGGTTATGCGCGGCACCATTCGATCGGTGGCGCGCGGGCAGCATGAAGCCAGCGTGGCGCTGAACATGTCACGGTTCACCCGTTTCCGCCGAATCATCCTGCCGCAGGCACTGCTGGCGGCCATCCCGCCGGGCACCAATCTGCTGATCGAACTGCTGAAGAACACCTCGCTGGTGTCGCTGATCACCCTTTCGGACCTGGCCTTCCGAGCCCGCCAGCTCGACCAGGCAACCTTCATGACCTTGGAAATCTTCGGCATGGCGCTCCTGATGTACTTCATCATGGCGCAGGCGATCAATTTCGCCATGCGTCTGATCGAGCGCCGTCTCAGCCGCGGCCGGATCAAGGGAGGCCTGGCATGAACTTCTTCGATTGGCAATTTGCCTGGGAAATCCTTCCTCAACTGCTGCAGGCCTCGCTAAACACGATCGGCATCACTCTCGGCGGCT
>DPSI01000135.1:2111-2505 GCA_003527165.1 Pseudomonas sp. | reverse complement strand
TGACGGGCGTAGCCAAAGTAGGGAATGACGGCCGTGATGCGGGTGGCGGAGGACCGGCGGAAGGCGTCTGCCATCACTACCAGTTCCATCAGGTTGTCATTGGTGGGCGCGCAGGTCGGTTGAATCAGAAAGACGTCCTTGCCGCGAACGTTCTCGTTGATCTCGACACTGATTTCGCCGTCGGAAAACTTTCCGACGTAGGCGTCACCGAGAGGGATATGCAGCTGACGTACAACACGCCGGGCCAGGTCGGGGTTGGCGTTCCCCGTGAAGACCATCATCTTGGACACGCGCAGTACCTGCCTGAGGGTGGATCCGATGAAACAAAAAGCTGTTCAAAAGGCCAGGCGTTTTGAACAGCTCTCGTGATGTTTGGCAGGGGCGGCTGGATTCG
>DPSI01000135.1:0-1851 GCA_003527165.1 Pseudomonas sp. | reverse complement strand
CCGCTTGGCGACGCCCCTGTAGATTCAATCTGAATGCGCTTGCTGTTGTACCAACCTCAAAAGGTTATGGCAGGGGCGGCTGGATTCGAACCAACGCATGGCAGGATCAAAACCTGCTGCCTTACCGCTTGGCGACGCCCCTGTAACGTACAACCTCTAACCACTCACTTCCTGCGCCAGTTGCGCGAGCTTTCGGTGCAGCATCGAAATGTTGCGTCCTTGAGCTACGAAAGCTGGTAAATCGGCTGGAAGTTGGCGGCAAACTTTAACAGCCTCACCTTTGTTTGGGAAGCTCCCAAACACACAAGCTCCAGTGCCGGTCATTCTTGCTGGAACAAAATTGTTCAACAAGCTCAAAGCGTTACGCACTTGCGGATATCGCTTTTCGACTACCGGCTGACAGTCGTTATGACCGCCCCCCGCAAGAAGGCTGCGAACTGTAATGGCCGGGGTATTGCGTGTCAACTCTGGGTCGGAAAATATTTCCGCTGTACTAACAGAGACTTGCGGCGCGATGACGAGGAACCAGGGTTCGCTCAATTCGACCGGCTGCAGGCGCTCGCCAACCCCTTCGGCGAAGGCCGCATGACCCCGTACGAATACCGGTACGTCCGCTCCTAATGACAGGCCGATCTGCGCCAGACGTTCTTCGCCCAGTTGGGTTTGCCATAAGCGATCGAGGCCCAGCAGGGTGGTCGCGGCATCGGAGCTGCCTCCACCGATACCGCCACCCATTGGCAAGCGCTTGACCAGCTGAATATCGGCGCCTTGGCTGCATCCGCTATGGGTTTGCAGCAGGCGAGCCGCGCGCACGATCAGGTTGTCATCATGGTCGACCCCCGGCAGCCCCGGGCTCAGGCGAACCTGGCCATCGGGCCGTGCTGTGAAACTCAGTTCGTCGCCGTGGTCGAGAAACTGAAACAGGGTCTGCAGTTCGTGATAGCCGTCGGCGCGACGACCGAGGATATGCAGCATGAGGTTGAGTTTGGCTGGAGCCGGCAAGGTCAGTGTGCGCATCATTGACCGAGCCGGCGCGGCTGCCAGTCCTTGACCACCAGGGTGATCTGCAGGTCTCGACCGGCCAGTTTGATGCGTGACGGCAGGGGATAACCGTCTTCCTCGCTGTAGCTGAGGTACTGGATGTCCCAGCCGTCTTGCTGGAGGCTGGCGAGGCGCCCGTTGGCGTCCAGTGCAACATGGCTGCGGCTGTCCGGGGCGGGAAGACCGCGCACCCACCAGAGCAGGTTCGACACCGGCAGTTGCCAGCCGAGCTGGCTTTCCACCAGGGCTTCCGGTGATTCGGCTTCGAAGCGTCCCTGGCCGGCGACTTCCAGCGCGACGGCGTCAGGGCGACCGGTCAGGCGAGTGGCGCCGCGGCCCAGCGGGCCGGACAGGCGAATATCGAAGTAATCCTGGCGCTGCAGCCAGAACAGCGTACCGCTGCCGGAATCCTGCGGAGCGCGAATGCCGATCTTGCCGTTAATCTGCCAGCCGTCGATTTCGCTGATCTGCGCTTTATGAGCTTCCCAGTCTGCCGCGTTGCCGGGACCTTCCACGGATTCCTGGGGGCCGAGACCGGCGCAGCCGGCCAACAGCAGGGCAAGGGCGGGGGGCAGCAGCTTACGCATCAACTTCATGAGTCAGAGTTTCTCCGAGCCTGTCAGGCGTTTGATGGTTTCACGCAGCACCTGGCTGTCCGGTTGTTGCTTCAAGGCTTCAGCCCAGATGGCTCGCGCTTCTCGCTCCTCGCCGGAAGCCCAGAGTACCTCGCCGAGGTGGGCGGCGATCTCATGGTCCGGAACGCGCTCATGTGCTTTGCGCAACTGAGTCTCGGCTTCCTCAAGATTGCCC
>DPSI01000136.1 GCA_003527165.1 Pseudomonas sp. | reverse complement strand
CGACTTCACCAGCCTGCGTATCGACAACGACGCCACGCCGCGTTTCGTGGATGTAATGAGCCTGTAAAAGCAGCGGTAAGCTTCGAGCCATCAGCTGGAAGTAGAAGCACGAACGCCCGCGTTTTCCCGGTGGTAGCCTGCACGCTTACAGTTTCGTAGGCTCGGCCGGGCGGCGCTCTGCTTCAGCCCTCGCGCGTTTCATGACCTTGGTGGTGGCCTGACGGCACTTAACTGTGGACTGAAAAGGAAGTCGCACGGTCCATCCTACGAACTTGCGGCGAGCAGCTTGCAGCGGTAAGGTAAGCGCCATTCAGGAGCTAGATATGTCCCTCAGCCTCGCTTCCCTTTCCCACGTAGATGCCGGTGCCGCGCGCGCCGCGCAGTTGCGTGGCCAAGTGATCGCGGCTGATGGTTATTACTTTGGGTATTGGTTTAGCCACAGGCGCGCCTGATACCCCACAGGCGCCCTAGCAAGCAGGGTCGCCACCAGACAGTTTTCGAACCCCCGGTCGGCCACCCGATCGGGGGTTTTGTTTTTTCCGGCCCGAAAAGGCCACATGCACTGAGGACAGCACTATGTACAGCTACCGCAACGATTACCGTACCTACCGCTATGACTGGCGATTTAGCCGCTTCAATGCAGCCGCTCCGACACCTATAGACCGAACACTTCGCTAGCGCCGACGCGGCAGACACGCCGCGCCGGCCAAAGGACCGCCAGATCATGAACGCACCGACTTCCGCTCAGCTCGCCAGTTGCGAACCCGTCGCCACCCCAGCCAGACGCAGTGCTCATCCGCTGCCCAGCCCCGCCGTACTGCGTCAGCGCCTGCCACTTGGTGCAGCGCTCGCCGAACGTATTCATACCGACCGTAACGCCATCCGCGCCGTACTCGATGGGAGCGACCCGCGCCTGCTGGTCGTGGTGGGCCCATGCTCGCTGCACGATCCCGTCTCCGCGCGCGAATACGCCGACCGCCTCGCCGAACTGGCGTCCCGGGTCGATGACCAGTTGTTGCTAGTGATGCGAGCCTATGTGGAAAAACCCCGGACGACGGTTGGCTGGAAAGGGTTGATGTACGACCCTCGCCTGGATGGCAGCGGCGACATGGCTGAAGGCCTGAACCTGTCACGTCGACTCATGCTGGATATCCTCGAACGTGGTCTGCCCATCGCCAGCGAGTTGCTGCAGCCGCTGGCAGCAGGTTATTTCGACGATCTGCTGGGGTGGGCGGCGATCGGTGCGCGCACCAGCGAGTCGCAGATTCATCGCGAGCTGGTCAGCGGTCTGGACCTGCCGGTGGGCTTCAAGAACGGCACCGATGGCAGCCTGGGTATCGCCTGCGATGCCATGCGCTCGGCTGCCCATCCGCATCAGCACTTCGGCATCGATGACCTCGGGCATCCAGCGCTGCTGCAGGCCTGCGGAAATCCGGATACCCATCTGGTGCTGCGGGGTGGACACGCTGGACCGAACTACGACGAAAAGAGTGTCGCCACGGCTCGCGATGTGCTCCAGCGCCAGGGCATCGCGCCGCGGATCATGATCGACTGCAGCCATGCCAACAGTGGCAAGAACCCGCTGCGTCAGCCGGCGGTGCTGGAAGCCGTTATCGATCAGCGCCTGGCCGGCGATTCGAGCCTGCGCGGCGTGATGCTCGAAAGCCACCTGTTCGATGGCTGCCAGCCCCTCGCAGGCGAGCTGCACTATGGCGTTTCCATTACCGATGGCTGTCTGGGCTGGGCTGAAACCGAGCGGATGCTGCGCCAGACCGCGCAACGGCTGCGCAGATAAACCGGACAAGCCCGACCTCGACGGTCGGGGTTGCGACGCCGGTTTGCCAAGGGCACCCTATGCGGCTCGTTTCGATCGATGTTTCAGGACCCGCATGCGCGACTACAAATGGCTGCACGAATACTGCCTCAATCGTTTCGGTTCCGCGGCGGCATTGGAAAGCCGGCTGCCGCGGCCAAACAGCCCTGACGAGCTGCGTGCCGTTCCCGATGATCGCTACCTGTCACTGATCAGCTTGCGGATATTCCGCGCAGGGCTCAAGCACAGCCTGGTGGACGCTAAATGGCCGGCTTTCGAAGAAGTGTTTTTCCGCTTCGATCCGGAGAAGCTGGTACTCATGGGCGGCGAGCACATTGAACGGCTGATGCAGGATGCGCGCATCATTCGCCACTTGGGCAAACTCAAGAGCGTGCCGCGCAATGCGCAGTTCGTGCTCGACGTGGCAAGGGAGCGGGGCAGCTTCGGCAATCTGATCGCCGACTGGCCGGTAACCGAAATCGTCGGCCTGTGGCGCTACCTGGCCAAACAGGGCAGCCAACTTGGCGGTCTCTCGGCGCCACGGCTGCTGCGCATGGCTGGCAAGGATACCTTCATTCCCAGCAATGACGTGGTGGCGGCGCTCAAGGCGCAAAAGGTGGTGGATAAGGTGCCCAGTAGCCAGCGTGACCAGGCGGCGGTGCAGGCGCTGTTCAACCACTGGCATGACGAGAGCGGCCGCCCGATGTGTCAGCTGTCGGCCATGCTGGCGTTCACCGTTAATCACTGAGATCAATGCGTTTCGAGTCGAAGTGCCCCAGCCGCGATCCATATGCAGTCAGTCCTGTCGACTGATAGGCAAAGTGATAGCGGAGGAGGGGCAGAGGTGAGTGGGGCCATGCAGCGAACTGCCGAGGCGCTACGGCAGGCGGAGCGCATCCTGATCATCACAGGCGCCGGGCTTTCGGCCGATTCCGGATTGC
>DPSI01000415.1 GCA_003527165.1 Pseudomonas sp. | reverse complement strand
GCACACGCAGAGGTTGGACAGGGCCGCGGCGCTGGCGCAGATCGAGCGCGATCAGTTGCAAGCACTGCTGGCCTTTGCCGTTCAGGCAGCCGCCATCACCTGTTCCCGTCGTGGTCCTGACCTGCCCTACCGATACGAAATTGTCTGACTGATTGGCCCCGGCTCGATGAAGGTCTATAACCCAAGGGGACAAGAATAAGGACGACGGAACCCAGCATGAAAGCGTTGAAGATCTCCGATCCATCCTACGAGCTGATGGATGACCACCACGGCAACTCGCTGATCTATCGGGAGCACGGCTTTCCGTGCCCGCTGGTGCGCTGGCACAACCACAAGGAGTACGAACTGCACCTGATCGTCGCCAGCTCGGGCAAGGTTTTCGTCGGCGATTACGTCGGTAACTTCGGGCCGGACAGCCTGTTTCTCACCGGCCCGCATTTGCCACACAATTGGATCAGCCAGGTCGATGAAGGGGAAGTCGTCGCCAAGCGCGACATGTTGGTCAATTTCACCGATGAATTGTTCGAAGCAGGCCACAGCGTATTTTCCGAGCTGCGCAGCCTGACGCCGATGCTCGAACGCTCGCGCTATGGCATTGAGTTCCGCTGCCCGCGCACCATTGCCGAGGCCAGCCGGCTGATGCATCGGGTCGCCGACAGTCGCGGCGCCACCCGCCTCGGCTATTTTCTGATCATGCTCGAGCTGCTTGCCAGCTGCGATGATTACCAGCTCCTGTCCGGCGCCACCTCGGCGCAGCTGGGCGACGAACACCATGCGGACCGCACCAACATGGCGGTCAATTACATCTTCGACAACTACATGCGCGAATTGCCGCTCGAAGAAGTGGCCGGCCACCTCGGTATGAAGCCCACCTATTTCTCGCGTTTTTTCAAACGCGCCACCGGGCGCTGCTACGTCGAGTTCGTCAACAGCCTGCGCATTAGCAAATCCTGCGAGTTGCTGCTGGACAATGACAAGCCGGTCACCGACGTCTGCTTCGAGTCAGGTTTCAATAATCTCTCCAATTTCAACCGCCGTTTCCAACAGTTAAAGGGCATGACCCCCTCTTGCTATCGCCGCCTAGTCGAGCAGCGGCTGACCGAGCAGAACCTCGCCAGCTGATACGCATCGTCGTTTCCCCCCTGATGATATTCCTCGTACCGCCATGCGCAGCTCAGGTCCGGTCAAGCGGTTAGTGCCGCGGGTTTTGCGCCGTTGCTGGCCGATACCAATGCGTGGACGAAAGCGTCGCTGTCGGCTTAACCATGGGCGAGGGAGTGCAAGAAAGTACCAGATTAAGTGCGGTCAGGGCTTTGTGACCCTGATGCGCCCGGCGTTGTAATGCTCACGACACGCTCGTACCGCAGTACGCGAGCAACAACAAAAACAATAAGCGCTTCCGCCCTCTAGCTGCGGAAGAGGAGTCCCAGATGAAATTGACCCACTTGCTGCTCGGTTCCACCTGTATTGCGATGATTGGCGCAACGCACGCCGCGGCCGAGACCATTACGGTTGCCACCGTCAACAATGCTGACATGATCCGCATGCAGCGTCTCTCGAAGACCTTCGAAGAACAGCATCCCGACGTGGACCTCAACTGGGTCGTGCTCGAAGAAAACGTGCTGCGTCAGCGCCTGACCACGGACATCGCCACCCAGGGCGGGCAGTTCGACGTACTCACCATCGGCATGTACGAAGCCTCGTTGTGGGGCGCCAAAGACTGGTTGGCACCCATGACGGACCTACCCGATGGCTACAACCTCGACGACGTATTTCCCTCGGTACGCGAAGGCCTGTCGGTCGACGGCACCCTGTATGCCCTGCCGTTCTATGCGGAAAGCTCAATGACTTACTACCGCACGGACCTGTTCGAGCAGGCCGGGATGCAAATGCCGGAGCGTCCAACCTGGACGCAGATGGCCGAATTCGCCGAGAAGCTGCACAAGCCCGGCGAAGAACAGTACGGCATCTGCCTGCGCGGCAAAGCAGGCTGGGGTGAGAACATGGCGCTGGTGACCACCGTTGCCAATTCGTTCGGCGCGCGCTGGTTCGATGAACAATGGCAGCCGGAATTCAACGGTCCGGAGTGGACCCAAGCGGCCAACTTCTATGTCGACCTGCTGAGCAAATACGGTCCGCCGGGCGCGTCCAGCAACGGCTTCAACGAGAACCTGGCGTTGTTCAATAGCGGCAAATGCGCCCTGTGGGTTGATGCCACTGTCGCCGGCTCGTTCGTGACCGACACGTCGCAGAGCAAGGTGGCCGACAAAGTTGGCTTCACCTTTGCGCCGCAAGAGGCCACCGACAAAGGATCGGCCTGGCTCTATTCCTGGGCACTGGCCATTCCGACCAGCTCGCAGAAGAAGGACGCCGCCAAGACTTTCGCCGCCTGGGCCACCTCCCAGGATTACGCTGATCTAGTCGCCAAGACCGATGGCGTCGCCAACGTGCCGCCGGGTACTCGCGAGTCGACTTACAGCGAGGACTACATGGCCGCCGCGCCGTTCGCCAAAATCACCCTGGAATCGCTGAAGCAGGCCGATCCGGCTTCGCCGTCCGCCAAGCCGGTGCCCTATGTGGGTATCCAGCTCGTGACCATCCCGGAGTTCCAGGCCATCGGCACCCAAGTCGGCAAGATGTTCTCCGCCGCGCTCACTGGGCAGATGCCGGTCGAGCAGATGCTCACCGCAGTGCAGCAGTCGACCACGCGGGAGATGAAGCGCGCCGGTTATCCCAAGTAAGGCATCCCACCGGACAGGGCTCGCCTGAGCCCTCATCGCCGTCTTTCAGCCGGAGCATCTCCATGGCTACCACCACCACAGCCTTGCCCAAGGCCTCTATCACCGATACGGCAAGTGAGTCGAACGTGCGCAAGCCGCGCCGGTTCGGCCCCAGCTGGTTCCTCGTCAGCCCGTCCGTTGCGCTGTTGTTGCTGTGGATGCTGGTGCCGCTGTCGATGACCATCTACTTCTCGGTTATCCGCTACAACCTGCTCTACCCCGGCGAAAATGACTTCGTCGGGTTGGAGAATTTTCAGTACTTCCTGACCGATGCCGGCTTCATGCCCGGCATGATCAACACCTTGTTGCTGGTTGGCAGCGTGCTGCTGATCAGCGTGGTGCTCGGCGTACTGATCTCCGCACTGCTGGAGGTTGCGGACTTCGCCGGTCGTGGCATCGTTCGTGTCATGCTGATCTCGCCGTTCTTCATCATGCCGACCGTCAGTGCCCTGGTCTGGAAAAACCTGATCTACCATCCGGTCTCCGGCATCCTCGCCGCAGTCTGGAAGTTCTTCGGCGCCCAGCCGATCGACTGGTTGGCGCAACATCCGCTGGCCTCGATCATCATCATCGTATCCTGGCAATGGCTGCCCTTCGCGATCCTGATTCTGATGACCGCCATGCAGTCCCTCGACCAGGAGCAGAAGGAAGCCGCCCGCCTTGATGGTGCCGGCCCGATCGCGATCTTCTGGCACCTGACCCTGCCGCACCTGGCGCGCCCCATCGCCGTCGTGGTGATGATCGAGACCATTTTCCTGCTATCCGTCTTCGCCGAAATCTTCACCACCACCAGCGGTGGCCCCGGTTACGTATCCACCAACCTTGCCTATCTGATCTACAACCAGGCGCTGCTGCAATTCGACGTCGGCATGGCATCGGCCGGCGGCCTGATTGCGGTGGTGATTGCCAATATCGCAGCGATCGTCCTGGTACGGATGCTCGGCAAGAATCTCACCGAAAAATATTGAGGACAGACCGATGCTGACGCTCAAACAAAGTCGCCGCCTCAATACCCTGGTGGTCGGGCTGTTCGCCTGGGCCGTGGCGCTGCTGCTGTTCTTCCCGATCTTCTGGATGCTGCTGACCAGCCTGAAGACAGAGATCGACGCCTTCGCCACGCCGCCGCAGTTTATCTTCACGCCGACCCTGGAAAACTACCTGCACATTCAGGACCGTAGCGGCTACTTCAAGTACGCCTGGAACTCGGTCACGATTTCCTTCGGCGCTACCGCGCTGGGCATGCTGATCGCGATCCCGGCGGCCTACTCCATGGCCTTCTACGAGACCAAGCGGACCAAGGGCACGCTGTTGTGGATGCTCTCGACCAAGATGCTGCCACCGGTGGGTGTACTGG
The DNA here is from genome assembly GCA_003527165.1 of Pseudomonas sp. Taxonomy (GTDB): domain Bacteria; phylum Pseudomonadota; class Gammaproteobacteria; order Pseudomonadales; family Pseudomonadaceae; genus Stutzerimonas. The sequence continues at coordinate 119 of DPSI01000415.1, read as the reverse complement.
TGCCGATCTATCTGTTGGCCAAGCAGTTCGGCCTGCTCGACAGCCGCACGGTGCTGATCGTCATCTACACCCTGATCAACCTGCCGATCCTGGTCTGGATGATTTACACCTACTTCAAG
>DPSI01000237.1 GCA_003527165.1 Pseudomonas sp. | reverse complement strand
TTCATGCCGTGGAACGGCTACAACTTCGAAGACTCCATCCTCCTCTCGGAGCGTGTGGTCCAGGAAGATCGTTTCACCACCATCCACATTCAGGAGCTGACCTGCGTATCTCGTGATACCAAGCTTGGCCCGGAAGAGATCACTGCGGATATCCCGAACGTGGGTGAAGCTGCGCTGAACAAGCTGGATGAGGCGGGCATCGTCTATGTTGGCGCGGAAGTCGGGGCCGGTGACATTCTGGTCGGCAAGGTCACCCCGAAGGGCGAAACCCAACTGACGCCAGAAGAAAAGCTGTTGCGCGCGATCTTCGGTGAGAAAGCATCGGATGTTAAGGATACGTCCCTGCGTGTGCCGACGGGCACCAAGGGTACTGTCATTGACGTTCAGGTCTTCATTCGTGACGGCGTCGAGCGTGACTCGCGGGCGCTGGCCATCGAAAAGATGCAGCTCGATGAGATCCGCAAGGACCTGAATGAAGAGTTCCGCATTGTCGAAGGCGCGACATTCGAACGTCTGCGTTCGGCTTTGGTCGGTGCGTCCGCCGAGGGCGGCGCCGGGCTGAAGAAGGGCACCGTCATCACCGACGAGATCCTTGGCGGTCTCGAGCACGGCCAGTGGTTCAAGCTGCGCATGGCGGACGACTCGCTGAACGAGCAGTTGGAGCGGGCTCAGGCCTACATTTCCGATCGCCGCCAGTTGCTCGACGACAAGTTCGAAGACAAGAAGCGCAAGCTTCAGCAGGGCGACGACCTGGCGCCGGGCGTGTTGAAGATCGTTAAGGTCTACCTGGCCATCAAACGTCGCATCCAGCCGGGCGACAAGATGGCGGGCCGCCACGGTAACAAGGGTGTGGTCTCCGTGATCATGCCGGTCGAAGACATGCCGCACGACGCCAACGGTACGCCGGTGGACATCGTTCTCAACCCGCTGGGCGTACCGTCGCGAATGAACGTCGGTCAGATTCTCGAAACCCACCTGGGCCTCGCGGCTAAGGGGCTGGGCGAAAAGATCAACCGTATGCTCGACGAGCAGCGCAAGGTCGCGGAACTGCGCAAGTTTCTGACCGAGATCTACAACGAAATCGGTGGGCGCCAGGAAAACCTGGACGAGTTCAGCGACCAGGAAGTGCTGGACCTGGCCAAGAACCTGCGCGGCGGTGTGCCGATGGCAACCCCGGTTTTCGACGGTGCCAAGGAGCGCGAGATCAAGGCCATGCTGAAGCTGGCTGATCTGCCGGAGAGTGGCCAGATGCAACTGTTCGATGGCCGCACTGGTAACAAGTTCGAGCGCACCACCACTGTCGGCTACATGTACATGCTCAAGTTGAACCACTTGGTCGACGACAAGATGCACGCACGCTCCACCGGTTCCTACAGCTTGGTCACTCAGCAGCCGTTGGGCGGTAAGGCGCAGTTCGGTGGCCAGCGTTTCGGGGAGATGGAGGTCTGGGCGCTGGAAGCGTACGGTGCCGCCTACACCCTGCAGGAAATGCTCACGGTCAAGTCGGACGACGTAAACGGGCGGACCAAGATGTACAAAAACATCGTGGACGGCGATCACCGTATGGAGCCCGGCATGCCGGAATCCTTCAACGTGTTGATCAAAGAGATCCGCTCGCTCGGTATCGACATCGATCTGGAAACCGAATAACCACGCACCGCCTATGCGGTGATCGGCATCAGCCGATTACCGCAGGTCCGTGAGGAGGAAAGGCCTTGAAAGACTTGCTGAATCTGTTGAAAAACCAGGGTCAAATCGAAGAGTTCGATGCCATCAAGATTGCATTGGCTTCGCCCGAGATGATCCGTTCCTGGTCCTTTGGTGAAGTCAAGAAGCCAGAGACCATCAACTATCGTACGTTCAAGCCCGAGCGCGACGGTCTGTTCTGCGCCAAGATCTTTGGCCCGGTCAAGGACTACGAGTGCCTGTGCGGTAAGTACAAGCGCCTCAAGCATCGCGGTGTGATCTGTGAGAAGTGCGGCGTTGAAGTCGCGCTGGCCAAGGTGCGTCGCGAGCGCATGGCACACATCGAACTGGCTTCGCCAGTTGCCCATATCTGGTTCCTGAAGTCCCTGCCAAGCCGTATCGGTCTGCTGCTGGACATGACCCTGCGTGACATCGAGCGCGTGCTTTATTTCGAAAGCTACGTCGTGATCGACCCGGGCATGACTACCCTCGAGAAGGGTCAATTGCTCAACGACGAGCAGTATTTCGAAGCGCTGGAAGAATTCGGCGACGACTTCGATGCTCGCATGGGCGCCGAAGCCGTGCGCGAGCTGCTGCACGAAATCGATCTTGAACACGAAATCGGTCGCCTGCGTGAAGAGATTCCGCAGACCAACTCGGAGACCAAGATCAAGAAGCTGTCCAAGCGCCTGAAGCTGATGGAAGCCTTCCACGGTTCAGGCAACTTGCCGGAGTGGATGGTCCTGACCGTTCTGCCGGTATTGCCTCCGGATCTGCGCCCGCTGGTTCCGCTGGATGGCGGCCGTTTCGCGACCTCGGATCTCAACGATCTGTATCGTCGGGTGATCAACCGAAACAACCGTTTGAAGCGTCTGCTCGACCTGTCTGCGCCGGACATCATCGTGCGCAACGAAAAGCGCATGCTGCAGGAAGCCGTGGACGCGTTGCTGGACAACGGTCGTCGTGGTCGCGCCATCACTGGCTCGAACAAGCGTCCGCTGAAATCGCTGGCCGACATGATCAAGGGCAAGCAGGGCCGTTTCCGTCAGAACCTGCTCGG
>DPSI01000236.1 GCA_003527165.1 Pseudomonas sp. | reverse complement strand
TTCCACCACGGCATCGGTCAGCTCGCTGGACAGCGGCATGCGCCCACCATTCCAGCGTGGCACGGCGGCCTTCCTGCCCGTGGCGCGGCTGACGTAGGCGGTCATGTTCTCCACCCGTACCAGTTCCAGCAGGCGACCGGCAAAGAGAAAATTGTCACCGGGGCGCAGGCGGGCAATGAAACCTTCTTCGATGGTCCCCAAGGAACGACCGCTGCCGCCCTTGGCCCAGAACTTCACCGTCAGGCTGGCATCGCTGACGATGGTGCCGATGCTCATACGATGGCGCAGCGCCACGCGCCGACTCGGCACTTTCCACAGGCCTTCAGCGTCCGGCTCGACCCGTTGATAGTCCGGGTAAGCCGTCAGCGAATGGCCACCATGGCGGACGAACGCCAGCGCCCATTGCCATTGTTCCTCGTCCAGCTCGCGATAGGACCAGGCCTGTCGGACTTCGGCGAACAATTCGTCGGGCCGAAAACCGCCGCCCAGCGCCATGCTCACCAAGTGCTGCACCAGCACATCCAGCGGTTGGTGTGGGGCGCTGCGGGCTTCGATCCGCCGCTCGGCAACAGCGACTTTGGCCGCAGCGGCTTCCACCACTTCGAAGCTGTGAGTCGGCACCAGGGTCACCCGGGATGCGCGCCCCGGTGCGTGGCCGGAACGGCCGGCCCGCTGCATCAGTCGCGCCACGCCTTTGGGAGAACCGATTTGCAGCACACGCTCGACCGGCAGGAAGTCCACCCCCAGATCCAGGCTGGAGGTACAGACCACCGCCTTCAACGCGCCTTGCTTGAGGCCCAGTTCGACCCAATCGCGCACCTCGCGCGCCAAGGACCCATGGTGCAGAGCGATCAGCCCGGCCCAGTCCGGCCGCGCTTCGAGAATTGCCTGGTACCAGAGTTCTGACTGCGAACGGGTGTTGGTGAACACCAGCGAGGTAGCCGCCGATTCGATCTCTTCGACCACCTGCGGCAGCATGCGCAGACCGAGATGGCCGGCCCAGGGAAAGCGTTCGATACTCTCCGGCAGCAGTGTGTCGACGCGCAGTTGCTTGTCGACCTTGCCTTGCGCCAGACGACCCTGGCCCGGGTGCAGCAGCACCTCCAGCGCATGCGGTTGATTGCCCAGCGTGGCCGAGAGCCCCCAGACGATCAGCTCCGGCATCCAATTGCGGAGCCGGGCCAGCGCCAGTTGCAACTGGACACCGCGCTTGTTGCCCAGCAGCTCGTGCCATTCGTCCACCACCAGCATGCGCAGCCCGGCGAAGGCCTGGCGGGCGTCGGCACGGGTCAGCAACAGCGTCAGGCTTTCCGGCGTGGTGACCAGTGCGCTGGGCAGGCGTCGGCTCTGGCGGGCGCGTTCGGCACTGGCGGTATCGCCGGTGCGCAGACCGATGCTCCAGTTGATGCCCAGATCGTCCAGCGGCGCCTGCAGCGCGCGGGCGGTGTCGGCAGCCAGTGCGCGCATGGGGGTGATCCAGAGGACGGTCAGGGGCGCAGATTTGTCTGATGGCTTGGCAGGCGGCTCTTTAGCGGGCAAGCCCGCGTCTAGGGGGGCGAAGCGGTTCAGCGCACCAAGCCAGACGGCATACGTCTTGCCCGAACCCGTGGTGGCGTGGAGCAGACCGGATTCGCCGTTCTGCACCGCTTGCCAGACGTCCAACTGGAATGGGAATGCTTGCCAGGATTTACTGGCGAACCAAGTGGCACCGTGGTTTTTTTGATGGGAGGACTGGTCAAGTTCCGAGCCGCCTGCCGCCTCCTTCACCCCCAGCGCTTCTCCCAGAGGGAGAGGGGAGAGGTTGTGCGGCTGTTCCGTTGCTGTGCGTGTGGCGGCTTTGATTTTGCGCCCTCTCCCTCCGGGAGAGGGCTGGTTGGGCTCGGAGTCACCTGGAGTTTCGTCCATTTTTCGCCATGCTTCAGGGCGCGAAGAGGGGTCAGGCGACCTCGTCATCCCAGCAGCTCCTTCAGCGTCTCCAGGGTATCGGCCTCGTCCACCGGCTTATCGTGGCGCCAACGCAGCATGCGCGGGAAGCGCACGGCGATGCCGCTCTTGTGACGGCTGCTGGCGGCGATGCCTTCGAAGCCGAGTTCGAAGACCAGAGTGGGCGTCACGCTGCGCACCGGGCCGAACTTTTCCACGGTGGTCTTGCGCACGATGGCGTCGACCTTTCGCATCTCCTCGTCGGTCAGTCCCGAATAGGCCTTGGCGAAGGGCACCAGCTTGCGTTCGGGATCGCCCGGTTCGCCATCCCAGACGGCAAAGGTAAAGTCGGTATACAGGCTGGCGCGCCGGCCATGGCCGCGCTGGGCGTAGATCAGCACGGCATCGACCGAATAGGGATCGATCTTCCATTTCCACCAGACGCCGACATCCTTGGTCCGACCCACCCCGTACTGAGCAGCGCGCGCCTTGATCATCATGCCTTCGACACCTAGGGTGCGCGACGCTTCGCGCTGGCGGGCCAAGTCCTGCCAATCGTTGCCCTGCACCAGCGGCGACGCCATCAGCCGCGGGTTGGGGCATTGCTCGACCACCGCCTCGAGTTGCTGTCGTCGCTCCTGGAATGGGCGCTGCCGCCAGTCATCGCCCTGCCACTCCAGCAGGTCGTAGGCGAGCACCGCGACGGGCGCGTCCTGCAGCACCTTGGCGGTGAGGTTCTTGCGGCCGATGCGTTGCTGCAGCAGGGCGAACGGCTGCACGCCGAACCGCTCGGCAGCGGGCGCCGTATCGCCTTCGCTGGCATCGAACAGCTCGTTCGGCGCCGCGTCGGGGGCATGCGTCCAAACCAGGATCTCGCCGTCGATCACAGTGCCGTCCGGCAGACAACCGGCCAGTTCGCACAGCTCCGGAAAGCGATCGCTGACCAGCTCTTCACCGCGCGACCAGATCCAGATTTGCCCGTCGCGCTTGACCAGCTGGGCGCGGATGCCGTCCCACTTCCACTCGACGAGCCAGTTCTCCGGCGCGCCGAGCAGCGTATCGAATTCTTCCACCGGCGCCTGCAACGAATGAGCGAGAAAGAACGGGTAGGGTTGGCCGCCGCGCTGGGCATGTTCGTGCACGGACTCGTCGGCAATCAGCGCCAGATAGCCTTCGGCACTCGGGCGGTGGGATAGATCGGTGTAGCCCACCAGTCGCTGCGCCACGCGTTTGGGATCGAGATCGACCAGCGAGGCCAGCGCCCGCGTCACCAGCAATTTCGATACACCGACGCGAAAGGCACCGGTGATCAGCTTGATGCAGACCATCAGGCTCAGCCGATCCAGCTGCGCCCA
>DPSI01000233.1:403-7332 GCA_003527165.1 Pseudomonas sp. | reverse complement strand
CATGGTTCGGCGCCGGACATCGCCGGTCAGGACCTGGCCAATCCGGTGGGGGCCATCCTGTCGGCGGCCCTGCTGCTGCGCCACAGTCTGAAGCTGGAGGACGAGGCGGATTCGATCGAGGCCGCCGTCGCCGCCGTCCTGGCCGCCGGCGCCGTGACCGCCGATCTGGGCGGCGAACTGGGCACGCGCGCCGCCACCGAAGCCGTCATCGACGCCATACGCGCCATCCACTGGGCGGCGGCGCACCGGGTGCAGATGCACTGGGCCTGAGGCTGGCCGACAAGGGCCGAGAATCCGTGCCTTAAGCTTGGCTTTTGCGGCAATATGAAATCTCGTTTTCGGCGCAGGATCGAATGATCTTGCGCCTTGAACGTTTTGTGACCTGACCGTTGCAAGAATGTTGCGCTGTCGGCGCGCTTTCCTCTTGCGCGTCTCGCAATTGCGGTAAAACCTTCGCAACTGCGAGATTGCATAGGGGGTACTATTTCATGTCGCAGCTTGGAAACCGACTTATCGGGGCCGCGGGCCTCGTCCTTCCCACACTCTGTCTTATCGGCGCCGGCGCCGCTCAGGCGCAGACCGGAACACCGGCCCTTCTGGGCCACCAGGCTCCGCTGGTGCTGGACAGCGCCGGGGCCTCCTGGCTCGGCACCTCCACCGCGCTGGTTCTGCTGATGACCCTCCCCGGTCTGGCGCTGTTCTACGGCGGCATGGTCCGCTCCAAGAACATTCTGTCGGTGATGATGCAGTGCTTCGCCATCACCGGTCTGATGAGCATTCTCTGGATGGTCTACGGCTACAGCCTGGCCTTTGACACGGCCGGCATGGAAGCGGGTGTCACCAACCTCAATTCCTTCGTCGGCCTTCTCGGTCGTGCTTTCCTCAGCGGCCTGACGCCAGACAGCCTCACCGGCAGCGTTCCGGAGAGCGTGTTCATCACCTTTCAGATGACGTTCGCCATCATTACTCCGGCCCTCATCGTCGGTGCCTTTGCCGAGCGCATGAAGTTCTCTGCGATGCTGGTGTTCATGGGCGTCTGGTTCACCCTGGTCTACGCGCCCATCGCGCATATGGTCTGGGGCGGCGACGGCGGTCTGATGTGGGACTGGGGTGTGCTCGACTTCGCTGGCGGCACCGTGGTGCATATCAACGCTGGTATTGCCGGCCTGGTGGCGTGCATCGTGCTCGGCAAGCGCAAGGGCTTCCCCACCACGCCCATGGCGCCGCATAACCTCGGCCTGACCTTGATCGGCGCGGCGATGCTGTGGGTCGGCTGGTTCGGCTTCAACGCCGGTTCCTCGTTGGGCGCCAACGGCACTGCCGGGATGGCCATGCTGGTCACTCAGATCGCGACGGCCGCAGCGGCACTGGCTTGGATGTTCGCCGAGTGGCTGACTCACGGTAAACCCAGCGCTCTGGGCATTGCCTCGGGCGTGGTTGCCGGCCTGGTCGCGATTACCCCGGCGGCCGGCACGGTCGGCCCGATGGGGGCGCTGATCATCGGCCTGGCCTCGGGTGTTATCTGCTTCTTCTGTGCCACCAGTCTGAAACGCAAGCTCGGTTACGACGACTCCCTGGACGCCTTTGGTGTGCATGGCATCGGCGGCATCGTCGGTGCGCTGCTCACTGGTGTGTTCGCGGCCCCGGCCCTGGGCGGCTTCGGTGAGGTGGAAAACATCGCACTGCAGCTGTGGATCCAGTTCAAGGGCGTGCTCTTCACGGTCGTCTACACCGCCATCGTCACTTTCGTAATTCTCAAGGTGATCGATGTGGTGATGGGCCTGCGGGTCAGCGAAGAAGAAGAAACCATCGGCCTCGATCTCAGCCTGCACAACGAGCGCGGCTACAACCTGTAAGCACACGGAGTGCGCCCGGAGCCAACCCGGGCGCCTTAACAGGCCGTTTTGAAGCGCTAGCTTCTAAACGACCTGAAACCGAACTGCGCCGCAAGGCGCGACGGAAAAGGTGATAACAAATGGATAGCACAGCACTGATACCCGTCCAGTACGGACTCGATACGTTCTACTTCGTCATCTGTGGCGCGCTGGTGATGTGGATGGCTGCTGGTTTCGCCATGCTCGAAGCCGGTCTGGTCCGCGCAAAGAACACGGCCGAAATACTCACCAAGAACATTGTGCTCTACGCCGTGGCGTCGATCATGTATCTGGTGATCGGCTACTACATCATGTACTCGAGCCCGGAGGGCGGCATCCTGCCGAGCCTGGGCTTCCTGATCGGCGACGAGAACGCGGTAGACGTGGTCGCCGCCGGGGGTGAAGACGCCCCGTACTACTCCGCGCGCGCTGACTTCTTCTTCCAGATCGTGTTTGCCGCGACCTGCATGTCGGTGGTGTCCGGGGCAGTGGCCGAGCGCATGAAGCTCTGGGCCTTCATCGCCTTCGCCGTGGTGATGACCGGCTTCATTTACCCGATCCAGGGTTTTTGGAAGTGGGGTGGCGGTTTCCTCGACGCGGCAGGCTTCCTCGACTTTGCCGGCTCGGGTCTGGTGCACATGGCCGGTGCCGCAGCTGCGCTGGCTGGTGTGCTGCTACTGGGCCCACGCAAGGGCAAGTACGGTCCGAACGGCCAGATCAATGCAATTCCTGGTGCCAACTTGCCGTTAGCGACGCTGGGCGCGTTCATCCTGTGGATGGGCTGGTTCGGCTTCAACGGTGGCTCGCAGCTGCGCATGAGCACCATCGAAGATGCCAACGCCGTCGCTCAGGTGTTCACCAACACCAACATGGCGGCAGCCGGTGGCCTGGTTGCGGCGCTGATCTGCGCGCGCCTGCTGTTCGGCAAGTCCGATCTGACCATGGTGCTCAACGGTGCATTGGCCGGCCTGGTGGCGATCACCGCCGAACCGCTGACGCCGAGCGCATTGCAGGCGGTGCTGATCGGCGGCGTGGGCGGCGTGCTGGTGGTGTTCAGCATTCTCGGCCTGGACAAGCTCAAGCTCGATGACCCGGTCGGCGCTATTTCGGTGCACGGTGTGGTTGGGATGTGGGGCTTGTTGGCGGTGCCGCTGACCAATGCCGACGCCTCCTTTGGTGCGCAGCTGCTGGGACTGGTTTCGATCTTCGCCTGGGTGTTTATCGCCAGCCTGATCGTCTGGAGCATTATCAAGGCGGTGTTCGGCCTGCGCGTCAGTGAAGAAGAAGAATACGAGGGTGTCGACGTGGTCGAGTGCGGCCTCGAAGCCTATCCGGAATTCACCAGCAAGCGTTGATTGACAGCGCAATGACGAGGGCGCCTATGGGCGCCCTTTGTTTTTTCTGGCGCCGCGCTAGAATGCGCCCGTCAGGTGTTCACGGAGGCGTCAGCATGTGGCAACAGACAATGATCACGCTGCGTCCGAAGCCGCGAGGTTTCCACCTGATTACCGACGAGTTGCTTGCACAACTACCGGAACTGCAACAATGCCCGGTCGGTCTGTTACACCTGTGGCTGCGCCATACATCGGCCTCGCTGACCATCAACGAGAATGCCGACGGCGCGGTGCGGCGCGACTTCGAACGGTTTTTCAATCGCCTGGTGCCGCAGGGTCAGGGTGGCTACGAACATGAATACGAAGGGCCGGACGATCTACCGGCGCACTTCAAGGCAAGCCTGCTTGGTTGCCAGATGAGTTTACCGGTCAGCGAGGGGCGACTGGCATTGGGGACTTGGCAGGGCATCTATCTGGGCGAGCACCGGGATCAAGGTGGCGCCAGGCAGATCCTTGCGACGCTGCACGGGATGGCAAGTTGAATTTTTTTTGGCGATGGCGAACAAAACACATCGCTGGGCTATAACTTCCGCTTTGGCAAGGTACGAGGTTGAACATGAGCGACGAAGAATTAGAACAAGATCTGGACGTTAACGACGAGGAAGATGACGAGGAGCTGTCTGCTGCCGATGATGGTGACGACCTCGCTGATAACGAGGGGACCGACAGCGAGCGTGCTACCCCGACGACCAAGAAAGCGAAGGCCAAGACGGTCGTCGTCGACGAGTTGCCGAGCCTGGAGGCCAAGCAGCGTGAGCGCGATGAACTGGCGCGCGCCATGGAAGAATTTCTCGCACGAGGGGGGCGTGTGCAGGAAGTCGAACCCAACGTGGTCGCCGATCCGCCGAAAAAGCCGGACAGCAAATATGGCAGTCGGCCTATCTGAGCCGCCTGTCCACCGAAGAAGCCCGCCCTGTCGCGGGCTTTTTTGCGCGATGGTTTTGTGTTTCGATCTCAACGCGGCGCGTCATCAGTGCCAGCGGTCGAGCAGCGGCGGCAGTTCCGATAGGCTGCCGATTTCGGCGTCTGGCCTGCCCGGGTGCTGCCATTCGATGCCGCCGGGATTGAACCAGATCGCACGCATGCCGGCGCGCTGGGCGCCGCCGATATCATCACTGGGATGATCGCCGATGTGCACGGCATGGGCCGCCTGTACACCGCCGCGCTTGAGTGCTTCACGGAACGGATGTGGGTCGGGTTTGCCGACCCCGAGCTCTTCCGCGCAGAGGCTGAAACGGAAATAGTCGGCTAACCCCAGGCGGCTGACGTCGGCGTTGCCATTGGTCAGCACACCGAGCATGTAGCGATTGGCGAGCAATTCCAGCGTGGGATGCACCTCGGGGAACAGCTCGACTGCGTGCCGTGCTTCGAGGAAGACCCTGAACCCTGCCTCCGCCAGCTCCTTCGCGTCGGCTGGCTGATAACCGGCCTGCTCCAGCGCGTTGAACAGAATCTGCCTCCGCAGCTCGCTGAGGCGGTGCTTGAGCGCCGGATCGGCTTGCAGCAGCCGTTCACGGATGGCCCACAGCGCCTCGGTGGTGAACTCACCCAGGCGCGGCGCGTTGTGTCCCAGCCAATCGCGCAAGGTCGCTTCGGCGCTGTGCATGACCGGAGCGACATCCCAAAGCGTGTCGTCGAGGTCGAAGGTGATCAGCTGGATACTCATGATTCATGGTCCTGTTTGCGTCGGGCACGCGGGTGCGCTTGGTCATAGACCTTTGCCAAATGCTGAAAGTCCAGGTGCGTATAGATCTGCGTGGTGCCGATGTCGGCGTGACCGAGTAGCTCCTGCACCGAGCGCAGGTCCTGGGAAGACTCGAGGATGTGACTGGCGAAGCTGTGTCGGAGCATGTGTGGATGCAGATGCTGGCCGAGTTCACGCACGCTGGCCTGACGCACCCGCAGCTGTACCGCGCGGGCACCGAGGCGACGACCCTGCTGGCTGACAAAGACCGCACCATCGGTGGGATTGCTCAGCGCCCGCAATGGCAGCCAGGCCTGTAAGGCTTCGCGGGCCTTGCGGCCGACGGGCAGTACTCGCTCCTTGTTGCCCTTGCCATGAACCTGAACCAGGCCGGCCGGCAGATCGAGCTGATCAAGATTCAGGCCGACCAGCTCGGCCAGGCGCAGTCCGGAAGAATAGAACAGCTCAAGCATGGCCTGATCGCGGTGGCCGATGAAATCATCCTCGATCCCACCGTCGAGCAGCTGCATTGCCCGGTCGGTGTCGAGCAGGCGCGGCAGGCGCTTCTCACCCTTGGGCGCGGAGATGCCAGCGGCCGGGTCATGGGTGCAGCGCCCTTCCTGGTTGAGATAACGGTAAAGGCCACGCAGCGATGACAGCAGGCGCGCCAGGCTGCGACCGGACTGGCCTTGGCGATGCTGTTCGGCGATCAGCTGGCGAACGTGCGAATTCTTCAGCTCGGCCCATTCTCCAAGGTGCTGCCTTTGGCAGAAGCCCGTCACCTTGATGAGGTCGCGCCGATAGCCATCGAGCGTATGGGGCGACATCTGCCGCTCGCTGCGAAGGTGCTGAAAATAGGCATCGAGATCGGTTTGCACGAAAGCTCCGTAGGTCGCTAAGGCAGCTGCGAGTCTCAAGCCTCAAGCTGCAAGTAGAAGCGGAAAAACTTACCAGCCTTTCGGCGTCAGCCACGACCCTGATTCGCTTGCAGCTTGCAGCTTCTAACGTACCGAGCGCAGCGGCGCGGAATAATGCGGCAGGACCCGAGTCAGCACTTCGGCGATGTAACCGAGAAACAGCGTGCCCAGCGAACTCTTGTAATGCTGCGGGTCCTGGCTGCCGATCGCCAGAATGCCTTGCTGCTGGTTGAGTGCGACCACCGCGGCCGAGCCGATGCCGCTGCTTTCCTCTTCGCCGAATAGAAACGCCAGCTCATGCGGGCGCAGGACACCGCAGACGGTCTTGCCCGTACCGAGCAGGCCACCGATGGCCTGTTGCGCCTCGGCGGCGGTCACGCTGCGGCCAACCGGTAACGGCGACTCGCTAAACAGGATCAGGCTGACGTAGGGCACCTGGAACTCATGCCGCAGACTCTCATCCACCGCGCCGATGATTTCTTCCAGACTGTTGGCGTCGAGAAGGTCAAGGACCAGCCGACGGGTCTTGTCGAACAGCCGGTCGTTGTCGCGGGCCATATCCATCAACTGCGACAGGCGATGGCGCATCTCGATGTTGCGTTCACGCAGGAGCTTGACCTGACGTTCGACCAGCGACACGGCGCCACCGGGCAGATGCGGGATGCGCAGTTCGGGAATCAACTCGTCGTGATCGACAAAGAATTCGGGATGGGCTCGCAAATAGGCCGCGACGGTTTCAGCGTCCGGCATATGCGGCGTGTCCTGGTTTTGCTCGGTCATAGGCGAACTTGTCCTTCGAAAACGCGAACGGCGGGGCCGGTCATCATAACCGGCTGTCCCGGACCTGCCCATTCGATGGACAGACGGCCGCCTGGTAGATCGATCTGTACCGGTGAATCCATCCAGCCCTGGCGAATCGCGGCCACGGCTGCGGCGCAGGCACCGGTGCCGCACGCCTGGGTTTCGCCCGCGCCACGCTCCCAGACCCGCAGCTTCGCGTGCTGGCGGTCGATGACTTGCAAAAAGCCGGCATTGACCCGCTGCGGGAAGCGCGGGTGAT
>DPSI01000233.1:0-221 GCA_003527165.1 Pseudomonas sp. | reverse complement strand
GCTGCGGGAAGCGCGGGTGATGCTCGATTTTCGGTCCCAGCTCATGCACTGGCGCATTGGAAACATCGTCCACACGCAATACGGCGTGCGGATTGCCCATGGACAACGCGGCGATTTCCACCTGCTGACTGTCGATGTCCAGCGGATAGCTCAGCGCTTCGTCGTCGGCCTGAAAGGGAATCTCGGTCGACACCAGGCGTGGCGGGCCCATGTCGACGCCG
>DPSI01000063.1 GCA_003527165.1 Pseudomonas sp. | reverse complement strand
CTTCGTTTCGGCGACGAGAGCCCACTGAAACCAGCGATACGGCGTGGTTTCGAATATTCCGATTGCTGGGTCGATGATGCGCGGCTGGTGGTGCTCAATGCCATGGCTGCGCGCGAGAAAGGCGCGCACATCCATACCCGCACCCGATGCCTGAGCGCCAAGCGCGCCGGCGGCATCTGGCACGTCGAGCTGCAGCGTGAGGACGGCACCCGCTTCTCCTTGCGCGCCAAGGCGCTGGTCAATGCCGCCGGACCCTGGGTGGCACAGTTCATCGGTGAGCACCTGCAGCAGCACTCACCCTACGGCGTTCGCCTGATTCAGGGCAGCCACATCATCGTGCCCAGACTGTACGAAGGTGAGCAGGCCTACATCATGCAGAACGAGGACCGGCGCATCGTCTTCGCCATCCCCTATCTGGATCGCTACACCATGATCGGCACCACGGATCGCGAGTATCACGGCGATCCGACTATGGTCAGCATCAGCGACGAAGAGATCGTCTATCTGCTGGGCATCGCCAATGCGCATTTTCGTAAACAGCTGGGGCATCAGGACATCCTGCATACCTTCGCGGGCGTCCGGCCGCTGTGTGACGACGAATCCGACAATCCCTCGGTAGTCACCCGTGATTACACGTTGTCGCTGGCTGCCGAGCAGAAGCAGGCGCCCCTGCTCTCGGTGTTCGGCGGCAAGCTCACCACCTATCGCAAACTGGCCGAGTCGGCGATGGAACACCTCGCGCCCTTCTTTCCTCAGATGGGTGCGCGCTGGACAGCGAAGGCCAGTCTCCCGGGCGCCGAAGGCATGAGCACGGTTGAAGCACTCACCGAAGAACTGGTGGCAAAGATCGAGGGCATGGATCGGGCCCTGGCTCGGCGCTGGGCGAGCCTTTACGGCAATCGCGTCTGGCGCATGCTGGGCGAGGTCCGCTCCGTTGGTGAATTGGGCGAGCCACTGGGCCAGGACCTGCATGCGCTGGAAGTGGATTATCTGCGCCGGCAGGAATGGGCAACACGGGTGGACGATATCCTCTGGCGTCGCACCAAGCTTGGCCTGGCCTTTACCGAGCCGGAGACCGCGCGGTTGCAGCAGTACCTGGATGCACAGCCCGGCGCGATCAAGACGACGGATGTATACGCAGCCTGACGGCGGCAGCGTTTCGGATCGCATCCGATTGCGGTAGGCTCAGCGACTTCTCAAGACGGAGTAACACCCCATGGCCCGAGCCACTGCCCGCCACATCCTGGTTCCCACCGAAGAAAAGTGCAACGAACTGAAAGCTGCCATCGAAGGCGGCGCCGATTTCGCCCAGGTCGCCAAAGATAATTCCACCTGCCCCTCCAGCCGCCAGGGCGGCGACCTGGGTTCTTTCGGCCCGGGCCAGATGGTCAAGGAGTTCGATACCGTGGTGTTCAGCGCGCCGCTCAACGTCGTGCAGGGCCCGGTGAAGACCCAGTTCGGTTACCACCTGCTGGAAGTGACCAGCCGCCAGGACTGATCCTTGCCCCCGCGCTGCCGCGCGGGGGATCTCTCCCCCGTCACTGCCGCCACCGAGCCTCTTGCTCGTAGCGTCCGGTCGACCGACAGGCCCTGTCTGCCCTGCCAAACATTGACGCAAATCCCTCGAGCCTAGAGGCGGAAGCGCCCGGTCAGGCTCTTCAAACCATGCATGCTCTGCATAATGGTCTTGCCCGCATCTGCGGTGTCCTGAGTGACCGTTGCGGCCTGATCCGCAACCTGGGCGATGCGCGTCAGCGAACAGTTCATTTCTTCAGCAACCTGTGACTGCTCTTCCGCCGCCGTGGCTATCTGGTTGGTCATGCCGCGGATGGTTTGCACCGCGCCGACAATCTGGCTCAGCACGTGCTGGGTCGCTTCGATCCGAGAGAGCGTATCGCTGCTGCTCTGACGCGACGCATCCATGGCTTCGCCGGCACGAGTCGCCTGGCTCTGCAGCCGCTCGACCAGCACCCCGACTTCCTTCGCGGAGCTCTGCGTACGGCTGGCAAGGCTGCGTACCTCATCCGCGACGACCGCAAAGCCCCGACCTTGCTCACCGGCACGGGCCGCTTCGATGGCGGCGTTCAAGGCCAGCAGATTGGTCTGCTCGGCGATGCCGCTGATGACGCCTAACACCTTGCCGATCTCATGGCTATCGAGGACCAATTGCTGCATCACACCAGACAGCCCATCGACGTGCTTGCTGAGGTCACGGATCGCATCGACGGACTCGCTCATCACCGCACTGCCTGTACTGGTTTCATGCTCGGCCAGGTCGGCTGCGCTGGCGGCTTCCACGGTGCTGCGCGCCACCTCTTGAGAGGTCGCGAGCATCTCGTTCATGGCCGTTGCGACCTGGTCGATTTCGGCTTGCTGCCCTTCGACATTGCGGGCGCTGTCGCCGGCCAGACTGGCCATTCGCGTGCATTGGCCGTCCGCCTCGTCCGCCGCCTGCCGCACGCCGTGAATCATCTCGCCCACCTGCCCTAACAAGCGGTTGTAAGCGGTGGTGATCATGCCCATTTCATCATCGGCGTAGCGCACCTGAACGGGAGAGGAAAAATCGCCCTGGCTGACTTTTTCCAGCCGTCCACGCAATTCGTCGATCTGCAGCATCAGCCAGTTCATGCCGGCGATACGCCCCAGAATCACCAGCAACAGGATGGAAAGCGTCGAAGCCATCGCGACCCACAGCTGTTGCGCCGCATTGCGATTGGCTTCAGCGGCCATCAACGTCACCACTTCGTTGGTCGCGGCGAGAATGGCCTTGGCGTCGGCAGCAACGGCAGCCAGATCAACCGCATTACTCGCCTGCCCCGCCGCGAGCGCGGCCACAGCCGGGCGATAATGCGCCCATATCTGGTCGACGCGTTGCAGGTGCGGCTTCACAGCAGGCAGCCGTACCGGCGCGATTCCTCGACTAGGATCCCCCTGCATCAGCAGTCGATGGGACGTCTCGAAGCTTTGCGCAGTTTTTTCCATCTCGTCCGGCGTACCGACGCCTTGCGCGGCCAGCAGCGCCTCCTTGACCATTTTCTGGCTCAGCATTCGCTGGGCACCGGCCATATCGAGCTGAGCGGCATCCTTGCTGGAAAAAAACAACACCCCTGCCGTGATCGCAGCGCAGAGGAAAATCAGGCTATAGGAGAAAAAGAACTGAAGATTGATGGTGCGTAGGCCAATGCCGCGCAATAGGGTCTGGATAGCGTGTGCCAGGGAGCTTGTCATTCGAGTCGTCCGGTAGGCGAAAAGGGAGCGCCGCAGCCGTCGGTGCTTCCATCGGCAGTGGCGCAGTTGCCCCTTTCTCGGCCACAAAGGCGCGATCTTTAAGACCGTTCATCATTACCTAAGCATTTGATTTAAATAGCCTTATTGGCTTAAATCCAGACCCTGAAACCGCGCCTGGGCGTCTTGACGCAGATCAATAAAAACGCTGTTCGATAAGTTTTTACGGACGAACGCACCACAAGCGCTATGGTCAAGAAAGCGAAGACCGCACCGTCACCCACCCTTCAAATGGAGCGACGCGATGTTCCATGTAACGCGAATAGGCGACAAACGAATCGACGTGGATTTCTCCGGCAAGCTCGACAGCAACGAGATGCGCTTCGCGCTCGATGAGCTGAGGAGAAAGTCCGAGGGCATCACGCATGGACAAATGCTCTTTCGAGTCGGGGATTTCGACATGCCTACGCTCGGCGCGGTTGGCGTCGAGCTGTCGCGGATACCGCAAATGTTCCGCTTCATGCGCCGCTTCGACCGCTGCGCGGTGGTTTGTTCCAAGGAATGGGTGAGGAAAGCCAGCGAGATCGAAGGGGCGCTCATTCCCGGCCTGACCATCAAAGCCTTCGACCAGCATCAGATGACCGAGGCACACGACTGGCTGGAACGGATGCTCTAACCGCGACAGGCTAACGCGGCGTGCCGAACACCTGTGTCCAGTAGATGGTGGCCGCGCTTCGAGGATTCG
Organism: Pseudomonas sp.; assembly: GCA_003527165.1. GTDB lineage: Bacteria > Pseudomonadota > Gammaproteobacteria > Pseudomonadales > Pseudomonadaceae > Stutzerimonas. The sequence continues at coordinate 126 of DPSI01000063.1, read as the reverse complement.
TCGCGTAGGCGGCGCCCATTTCGGTGAAGCCCGGATTCATGATGTTCTGGCAATGGCCCGGGCTGGCGAGCCAGCTTGATACCGCCTGCTCGGCAGAGCCTTGGCCGGCGGCAATGTTTTCACCGA
>DPSI01000061.1 GCA_003527165.1 Pseudomonas sp. | reverse complement strand
TCATTCGCGCGGCTCCCGACCATCAACGTGATCGGTACGCAGTTCGCCGAGGCCGCGAAGCGCCAACACCACTACAAACGCCGTCATTGCGAAACCGATAACGATGGCAGTCAGAACCAGTGCCTGCGGCAGAGGATCACCGTACTCGGCTCTTTCACCGATAATGGCCGGAACCCCGGTCGCGAGGCGGCCCATGGCAAAGATGAACAGGTTCACCGCGTAGGAAATCAAAGTCAGCCCCATGACCACCGGGAATATCCGGGCCCGCAGCAACAGATAAACACCACTGGCCATCATCACGCCAAGCGTGACCGCGAAGACAATCTCCATCAAAGCACCTCCTTGCACGACTCGTCCTGGCTGACATGACCGAGGTTGGAAAGAATCAGCAGGGTTGCTCCTACTACCGCTAGATACACGCCAAGATCAAACAACATCGCGGTTGCCAACTCGAACTCGCCAATCAGCGGAAGATGGAAATGACTGAAGGCCGAGGTCAGGAACGGCCGACCGAACAGCCAGCTGCCGAGCCCGGTCAGGCCCGCGATCAGCACACCGAGCCCCGCCACGCTGTGATAATTGAACGGCTGGCGTTGCTGCGCCCAGACCACTCCATGCGAGATGTACTGCAAGATCAGCGCGACCGCAGTGATCAGGCCGGCGATGAAACCACCGCCCGGCAAATTGTGGCCGCGTAGGAAGATAAACACCGAAACCAGCAACGCCATCGGTAACAGCACGCGCGACAGGGTATCCAGCACCATAGGGTGCCGGTCAGTCGACCATAGTCGGCCTCCATAGTCGCGAATCGGATGCGGCAAAGGCAGCCTGTAAAGCAGGCCGTAGATGCCAACCGCGGCGATGGCCAGTACGGCAATTTCGCCAAGCGTATCGAAACCGCGGAAGTCCACCAGAATCACGTTGACTACGTTGGTTCCACCGCCGCCAGGCAGGCTGTTTTCGAGGAAGAACGAGGCAATGCTGTCATAGGGACGCGTCAACACCGCGTATGCAAGCAGGGCGACCATCGTGCCGAAGGTGCTGGCGAGAATCAGATCGCGGAAACTGCGCAGGCTGCTCGATTCGACCGGTGTCCGGTCAGGCATGAAGAACAGCGCCAGGATCAGCAGAATGATGGTTACGACCTCTACCGAGAGCTGCGTCAAGGCCAGATCCGGTGCCGAGAAGCGGGCGAACGCCAAGGCAACCATCAGCCCGACCACGCTCAGGACCATCAACGCCACGAGGCGCCTGCGGTGAAAGATCACCGTTGCCACCGAGGCCAGACCGAGAATCGCCAGCCCGAACACAGTGATGCTATCCAACGGGGTCAACGGCACAGGCCCACGCAACGCCTGCAGAGGCGTCAGAGCGTACACCACCAGCAGCAGCGAGCTGAGCAGCATAAGCGCAAGATAGCGCTGCAGCGAACCGTTCTCCATGCGCTCGGTCAACCAGCGCGCCGTTCCGGCAATACCACTGACCACGCCTGCGAAGACCTGCAGGGAATCGACCCGCGGGAGCCCTTCGTACCAGCGAAACGCCCATTTACGCAGTGAATAAATTAGCAGACCGCCCCCCAGAGCAACGAAGCTCATTGCCAGAGGCAGGTTGAAGCCGTGCCATATCGCCAGGCTGTATTCGGGCACATCACCGCCCAAGCTACCGGCAACCGCGGCGGCCAACAGCGGCGCCACGGTATAGGCAGGCAACGTGCCGACCAGCAGACAGAGCAGGACCAGAATTTCGACTGGAATCTTCATGTACCGCGCCGGCTCGTGCGGTGGATATTTCGGCAGGTCGATCGGCTCGCCGTTGAAAAAGACGTCATGTACGAAGCGCAGAGAGTAGGCAACCGAAAAGGCGCTCGCCAGGGTCGCCAGGGCTGGAATGGTCCAGTAGAAGCTGCCCAGCAGGTGCTGATCGAGGGTCTCGGCAAAGAACATTTCCTTGCTCAGGAAGCCGTTGAGCAGCGGCACCCCTGCCATCGCCAGTGACGCGACCATCGCCAGCGCCGCCGTGTGCGGCATGTATTTCAGCATGCCGTTGATACGCCGCATGTCACGTGTCCCGGTCTCGTGATCGATGATTCCGGCAGCCATGAACAACGAGGCCTTGAACGTCGCGTGATTGATGATGTGAAAGATCGCCGCCACCGGTCCCAGACGCGAATCGAGGCCGAACAGCAGCGTAATCAGACCCAGATGGCTGATGGTCGAGTACGCCAGCAATCCCTTGAGATCGTGCTGAAACAGCGCCATCACCGCACCGATCAACAATGTCGCCAGCCCCGTCAGGCTAACCAGATAGAACCACCACTCCGAATCCGAAAGCGCCGGATACAAGCGCGCCAGGAGAAACACGCCGGCTTTGACCATGGTCGCCGAGTGCAGAAACGCCGATACCGGGGTGGGCGCCGCCATCGCCTGTGGCAGCCAGAAGTGAAACGGAAACTGTGCCGACTTGGTGAACACGCCGAGCAGGATCAGGATCAACGTCAGCGGATACAGCGCATTGGCCCGGATCAGATCACCGGATGCGAGCACCGCACTCAGCTCGTAGCTGCCGACGATATGGCCAATCAACAGGATGCCGGCCAACAACGCGAGCCCGCCACCGCCTGTCACGGCGAGGGCCATCCGGGCACCCTGGCGGGCATCGGAGCGGTGGTTCCAGAAGCCGATCAGCAAAAACGAAGAGAGGCTGGTCAGCTCCCAGAACATCAACATCAGAAGAAGATTTTCCGCCAACACCACGCCGAGCATGGCGGCCATGAACAGCAGGAAAAAGCTGAAGAAGCGCCCCATCGGCTCGCTTTTCGAGAGGTAATAGCGCGCGTACAGGATGACCAGCAGGCCGATTCCGAGAATCAGCAACGCAAACAGGAAACCCAGACCGTCGAGCCTGAGGCTGAGGTTCACCCCCAACTCGGGGAGCCAGGACAGCGTCAGCACTTCCGTTTCGCCGCCAAACACGGCGGCACGCTTGGATAACAGCAGTACCAGCGCCAGCAAGGGGGCCAACCCGGCGCCGAATGCACAGGCGGATCTGCCGAAACGCTCGAACAGCAGCGGCAGACAAATCCCTAGAAATGGCAAAGCGATGATCAGCGCAAGCGCCATGAGCAAAAACCCCTTGAGCCGCGCACGCGCACGGCAGTTATATCCCTAGGTCGACCGTATCTCATCCCGAACAGGCATGGCGGCGTGCGCCGATTATCCATACCGATCGCAGCAACGTCATGAATTCAAGTATTTCGAAAAACAAAAGGCGCAGCCCAACGACCGTGACAAACGGTATTCAGGCCACGCCCTTCCTCATTACACAGCGGGTGCAACCACCTGCCTGCACGTACTCATGACAACCATGACAGGCAACGCGAACTCCCGCATCACGGTGGTTCATTGCCGGCCCACCAAGTCGGTCACCATCAAGGTGCAATGCGACTGGTGCCATTGACGGTCATGATGCGTACGCGCTGGCCGACACGAAAGACTTGATTCGGCTCGACCTCCTGGACATAGGCGCGCATGTTGCCGTCGTCCTCCCGCACAGTGATCTCGACGCCCTGCGCGCGGGTGACGCCCTCTTCCGCCGCCGCGCCCAGCATACCGCCAGCCACCGCGCCGATCACCGCTGCGACCGCGCTACCACGACCGCCACCGACACCGCTACCGGCGATGCCGCCAACCACCGCGCCGGCACCGCTGCCAATCGGTGTCTTGGTACCCTCGAGCTTGACCGGACGCAGTGATTCGATGGTTCCGTAACGAACGGTCTGAACCGTTCGCGCCTCGTCGCGGGAATAGGAATCCCCAGTGAGGTTGGATGTACAGCCGCCTACGGCCAGAGCCACAGCGGTGAAGGAAGCAACGAGAATGGAGTTGCGCATGATGTACTCTCCTGGGAAACAGATGTTCATCCCCGACCGCATCGAGCAGGCGCCCGTGGCGAAAAGACGCTTGGCAACGGCGTCGACCTGACTCAGCATTCGTGCAATCAGGACCGTACTTTACCCGAGGCGACCCCGCCTCGCATGTATGTCGCTCGCACAAGCTGTTTCACGAGACTACCCATGGACTATTTCATCATCACTGTTATCACGCTGGCTGGGCTGGTTTTCCATGCCTGGCTGTTCGTTCGATTCAGACGCTGGGCCGACCGGGACCTGGCGTTGTCCCTCGCGGGAAACGATCCGGAGAAGCGTGAATGGGCATTGCAACGGCTCGCTGCGGCACGAGACGCTCGCGTGAAACGGAAGGATCTGCAGACTTGGCTGGAGCGGGAACTGGAGCGATACAGCGCGGAATGATGCCATGGCCAGAGACTGTCTTCTAACCACGGCCGGAGTCATGCTCCGAATGTCGGATGGCCGTCAGCGCGTCAGGGCGCCAGACGCTCGCGCTGCCAAGTGCTGGCGACGCGCCGGTAGTTGAGACGATCATGCAAACGGCTGGGGCGCCCCTGCCAGAACTCCATTCGCTCCGGCAGCAAGCGATACCCCCCCCAATGAGGCGGGCAATGGGGCGCCTGGTCCAGAAAGCGCTGCTCGGTTTCGGCGAGCAGCCGCTCAAGCTCGGCGCGATCACGGATCACCCGGCTCTGCGGCGAAGCCCAGGCGCCCAGACGACTACCCAGCGGGCGCACCTGATAATAAGCATCCGACTCCACAGCGCTGACCTTCTCGACCTGCCCCTCGATTCGCACCTGACGCTCCAGGCTCGGCCAGAAGAACGTCATCGCTGCAAACGGACAAGCCTCCAACTGTTCGGCCTTGGCGCTTTCATAGTTACTGAAGAAGGTGAAGCCGCGATCATCCAGCGCCTTGAGCAACAGCACACGACAGTGCGGACGTCCTCCTGCATCTACGGTGGCCAAGGTCATCGCATTCGGCTCCACCGGGAGCTGCTCCGTCTGCACCGCATCCTTGAACCACTGACGAAAGAGTGCGAAAGGTTCGTCCGGCGCGTTCGCCTCGCTGAGGCCTTCACGGGTGTAGTCGCGGCGCATATCGGCCAAGGTCTGGCTCATCACAAGTTCCCTGAAAACAGTCGAAGCCTAAAGTTACCGGTTTGATACCGAGCCCCACTTGATTCAACGCAAAACAAGCCCGAGCGAGGCGTCCCGTAGCGGCCGGCTCAACAAGCCTTACTTGGCCTTGGTCACCT
>DPSI01000196.1 GCA_003527165.1 Pseudomonas sp. | reverse complement strand
GTGGCGAAATTGGTAGACGCACTGGATTTAGGTTCCAGCGCCGCAAGGTGTAAGAGTTCGAGTCTCTCCGTCCGCACCATCACGTGGATTTTTCAGCGCACCCAACATCACCCTCGGTTGCCAGCAGATGGTTCCGACGCTTCTGCGTGCGAACCAGCGCCGTACGCTCCCGCATCCAGGGCAAAGAGCGCCCGCTTGGCGTACCCATGCAGGAAGCGCGGGCATGAACAGACCCATCCATTTCGCTCTGGATGGCGCTCCGGTGATAACTATTGCGCCAACCAACCGCCATCCACGTTCCAGGCCGCGCCGCGCACCTGCCTGGCTGCATCGCTACAGAGAAACAGCGCCAGATCGCCCAGTTCTTCAGGTGTAACGAAATCCAGCGAGGGCTGTTTTTCCATCAGCAGCTCACGAGTCGCTCGGTTGGGGTCTCCATGGACTTGAGCCTTGCTGTCGATCTGCTGCTGGACCAGTGGCGTCAATACCCACCCCGGGCAGAGCGCGTTGCAGGTGATACCGGTGGTTGCGGTTTCCAGCGCGACGGTCTTGGTCAGGCCGATCACACCATGCTTGGCCGCCACGTACGCTGCCTTCTGCGTCGAGGCCACCAGGCCGTGGACCGAAGATATATTGATGATCCGCCCCCAATTGCGCTCGCGCATGCCCGGCAGTGCCAGCCGCATGGTATGAAATACCGAGGACAGATTGATCGCGATGATGCTGTTCCACCGCTCCACCGGAAAATCTTCGACCGAGGCCACATGCTGAATACCGGCGTTGTTGACCAACACATCGAGGGAGCCGAAGTCGCGCTCGGTCTGGCTGATCAACTGACCGATCTGCTCGGCATCGGACACATCAGCGGGATGATGCAGCACGCGGGTACCATACGCAGACACCCGAGCAATCGCGGGATCCACTTCGCCGAAGCCGTTGAGCATCACATTCGCGCCCGCCTCTGCCAGCTTGCAGGCTATACCTAGGCCGATGCCGCTGGTCGAACCGGTGACGAGGGCGGTTTTGCCTTTCAGAATCATGGCTGTCTCCGATGGCTACGAATGATGGTCAAGGCCACGGTGCAGAAGCCGCCTTGCTGACAATCAGAATAGCGGCTGCCACGAAGGGCGCTGTGCAGGGTAACGGCAAAACGGGACGGCATAAGACCTGGGGTCGAGCCACCGGGAAGTTCGAGTGAGGCATTCATTCAGATTTTCCTTATTGTTCTGATTGCGCCATCCGCTCCTGTCGATCCAGCGCTGGTGGTGCGACAGGGAAAACAAGCGAGACAGCGAAGCTAGAGCGAAAGCCGTGCCAGACCGGGAAGACAGCAAGGAAAACGCCGAAATGCCACGGCAGACGCGCCAACATGGATATAAAAGACGGGACCCGCTTCCCTCCTGACCGCTTCAGGTAAGCAAGCGCACTGTCCACTGCTCTGGACATGCCCATTGATTGCTTTAGGGCGCTCGCCCTATGTCCTACATGCTGGACGACACGATCGAACTCCAGCGTATCGTGGCCGCACAGTCAATGAACCCGCAAGCATCCACTCTGATTCCCGTCTCGCTCGTTCACCGAATGGGCCTCGTCAGTAAATCTCTAGTATTTACCGCTCATCGAAGGCCAATAATCAGCACGAACTCTCATGACCCTCAAGCTTCCAAATAACAAGGCGACTGAAACTGCAGCGAAACAGCGCTGCTGTCGCCTCGTTTTATTGCAACTTTCAAGACAGAGGTAAAAACCATGGCTGACAAGAAAGAAGGCATGAGCGTTAACGAGGCGGGACGCAAAGGCGGGGAAGCAACCTCTGCATCTCACGATAAAGAGTTCTACCAAGAGATCGGTAGCAAAGGCGGCCAAAACAGTGGCGGCAATTTCGCCAATGACCCCGAGCGTGCTTCCGAAGCCGGTAGAAAAGGCGGTCAGAACAGCGGCGGAAATTTCGCCAACGATCGCGAAAAGGCTTCCGAAGCTGGCCAAAAAGGTGGCCAGAACAGCGGCGGTAACTTCGCCAACGACCGCGAGAAGGCCTCCGAAGCAGGCCGTAAAGGTGGTGAAAACAGCCACGGCGGTGGCCGCAACAGCTAAACGACATACGGCAACCACCTGACGAGGCTGGGAGTTGACTTCCGGCCTCGTCTCTTTTGAGAGGAGACTCAAGATGACACGAGGTGTTGGCGGTGAATCACCTGCAAACGTAACGACCTTTCTTAAGGGAATCGACTATCCCGCCAAGAAAGATCAGCTTGTACGACATGCGCAGCAGAACGGCGCGGAGTCTGCCGTAATAGATGTCCTCAGCAATATGCCAGACCAAGAATATGAAAACATGGCCGATGTCATGAAAGGCTATGGCGAAGCAAGGCAATAGCACTATATATAGCCAATTAAATAGAACCTCATCAACTTACGCATTACCTGCAAGAAGGTCTTAGTTATATTTAAACCAAGCCAGCATGCCTGGCTTGGTTATTTATCTACCGGTCAGACATGCATATAAAGTGCCTGCATGAAAACGGTGCGCTTCGCAGTGTGTAAGATGTTTTCCGACATGGCGGCGGCAGGTTGGTTGCCGCCCCAAACATGCGAGAGGCGCGGGTATGACTGTTCTCTACCCAGCGAGCACGCTATCCACTAGCGCCTTGGCTTCGTCCTGGATGAGCTTGAGGTGCGCCTCGCCCTCGAAGCTTTCAGCGTAGATCTTGTAAACATCTTCAGTACCGGATGGCCGTGCAGCGAACCAACCGTTATCGGTGACCACCTTGAGCCCACCGATGGCGGCGCCATTGCCCGGTGCTTCGGTGAGAATCTGTGTGATCGGTTGGCCTGCCAATTCACTGGCAGTGACTAGTGATACGGAGAGTTTGCCCAGCTTGGCCTTCTGCTCACGATCAGCCGGAGCATCAATGCGCTCGTAGACCGGCGCGCCGAAACGTTCGGTGAGGGCCTGGTAACGCTCGCCCGGGTCCTTGCCGGTCACCGCCGTGATTTCCGCCGCCAGCAAACCGAGAATGAGCCCGTCCTTGTCGGTCGACCAGGCGCTACCGGTCTTGCGCAGGAATGACGCGCCCGCCGACTCTTCGCCACCGAAGCCCAGGCTGCCGTCCATCAAGCCATCGACGAACCACTTGAAGCCTACCGGCACTTCGACCACCTGACGCCCTATCCCCTTGGCGACTCGGTCGATCATGGAGGAAGACACCAGTGTTTTGCCGATGGCGGCCCGCGCGTTCCATTCGGGGCGATGGATAAAGAGGTATTCGATGGCTACCGCCAAGTAATGATTGGGATTCAGCAGCCCCACCGAACGCGCCACGATGCCATGACGATCATGGTCGGTGTCGCAGGCGAAAGCGACATCGAAGCGGCCTTTGTTTTCGATCAGCCCCGCCATGGCGTGTGGCGAACTGCAATCCATGCGGATCTTGCCATCCCAATCCAGTCGCATGAAACGGAACGTAGGGTCTATGCGGGTCGAAAGCACCTCGAGCGGCAGGCCATACTGTTCAGCAATGCGAGTCCAGTAGTGCACGCCGGCCCCACCCAGCGGATCGACGGCGAATTTCAATCCAGAGCCGCGAATCGCATCGAGATCGATCACCTGCCCCAACCCACCGACATAGCTGTCGATGAAGTCGAATCGCTGGGTGGTGGGCGCCTTTAGCGCGCGGGTGTAATCCATTCGCTCGACGCCCTTGAGCCCCGCCGTGAGCAAGGCGTTGGCGCGATCCTGAATCCATTTGGTCACGCCCGTATCAGCCGGGCCGCCATTGGTGGGGTTGTATTTGAAGCCGCCATCGGCAGGAGGATTGTGTGATGGTGTGATGACGATGCCATCGGCCAGGCCACGGCTGCGGCCCTGGTTGTATTCCAGGATCGCATTCGAGATGGCCGGCGTCGGCGTGTAGCCGGGCTCGCCATGAGTCTCGGCGCATCCCGAATCGATGCGCGTCTCGACGCCATTGGCGGCCAGCACTTCGAGCGCTGAAACAAATGCGGGTTCAGATAGCGCATGGGTGTCCATGCCGACAAAGATCGGACCGTCGATGCGCTGCTCACGCCGGTAATCGCAGATCGCCTGGGTCACGGCGAGAATGTGCCACTCGTTGAAGCTCTTCTTCAGCGAAGAGCCACGATGGCCAGAGGTGCCGAACGAGACCTGCTGCGCCGGGTCCGCCGGATTGGGGCGCTCGCTGTAATAGCGCGAGATTAGGCGTGGGACATTGATCAGGTTGTTTTCGTCCGGGAAGCGTCCTGCGTTGGGGTCGAGACTCATCTGTCGTTCCTTTGGAAAGGTGGAAAATATCGCATCAGGCCAAAACCGCGGGCCGTACGGGAGGCAGTCAAACGCAAAAAGGCATCGGCCATCATCATTTATCTAGGCGCTAAGACCACCATCCCTTGGGCTTTGGTTCCCCTGGGCCACCAGACGAAAATCCTGGCTGAACGGCTGCGCATGATATTGCCGAGACCCACCGCAGCCAAACCCCTCAGAAATCACTCGCTATGCTGCGCGGCAGCCCCTTCCGTTCACGACTGGAAATCCCGGATGAACATCGGCAGCAACGTCTTGCCCTGTCTTGATGAAGCATCGCAACGCGTCGCCGAGCCCGAAACGCTCAGCACCTGTCGCATTTCACTGTGAAACGGAAGGTGGAAGCCAGAGGGTGAATCGCGACCCTGGCCCACCTGACCGTCGACGGTTAGACGGCGTAGATGGCGCGCAGCAGCTTCTCATCCTCAACAGGCCACGGCTTGCAGGAACCGTCCAACCGCTTTGATGACCGCCTCAGGCTGGTCCCGGTGCGAGATGTGACGGCAATCATCAAGGAGCAGCTCACGGGCGGCGCCACGGGCGAGCGCGGCGATGCGCTGCGCATGTACCACGGAACCATATTCATCTTCCATGCCGTGGACGGCCAGCAGCGGGCAGGCAAAACCCGGTGCGCTGTCTTTCAGGGTCCACCCGGCATAGCCCTCGGACAGCCAGGTGTCGACCCAGGCAGAGAGCACCCACTCGGCCTTGTCGCCATGATATCTGCGCAACCGCTCCAGCTGGCCGGGTTCGGCAAACGCAGCTTGGGCCTGACGAATGCCGTGAAGGGTTCGGTCTTCGACGAAGGCGATCGCGGACTCGGTGATCAAGGCGCGGCAATGGCGCGGATGGTGCGCTGCCAGGCTGGTCGCTATAGCGCCGCCCACGCTGGTCCCAAAGGCGATGAAATGCTCGAGGTCAAGGCCTTGCCACACCGGCGAAAAGAAATGCTCGGCTTCGTCGCGAATGAAGTGGTTCGACCAGCCGCCCGGATGCGGCGCGGAACGGCCAAAGCCGAGGCGGTCGTAGGCGATGACATCACGGGCGGTGGCCGCCGCGAGCCGCTCGGGAAAATCACGCCACAGCTCGACGCAGCCGAGCGAGTCGTGCAGCAGGACGATGGGCGTCTCGCGGGTGTGGCTCGTGCGCCAACGACGGGTAAACACCTCGCCGTGTTCGGTAGGAAGGTAGCGGTCTTCGATTTCGACGTTCATCGGGTTGGTTCCTTGGCGCCCGAAGCCAGTGCCGAATCGGCGATGACCGCAGGTAATGCAGCGTGCCTGTCGCGACGGTGGCGCCTTGCAGGTCAGGCTGACAGCGTCTCAAGACAGTGATCCCGATGTGCCAGCAGAAACTACTTGTCCAAGGCGGAACTCGGCTGCCTCTAGCTGGCAACGAACCCGTCACTCGATGCATGAGTGCGACTGACCGACGGCGGACGAAAACCGTCACATCGAGCGTGCGCGTTCGGCCCTGATTTCAGTTGGCTACCGCCGCCGTTTGCTGCTGCACGGTCTTTTCCCGATCGCGCAGCAGGAATCGCTGGATCTTGCCGCTCGGGGTTTTCGGAAGTTCGCTGACGAACTCGATCTCGCGCGGATAGGCATGTGCGGACAGGCGCTGACGCACATGTTGCTGTAGTTGCTCAGCCAGCGCCTCGTCGCCCCGGTGGCTGGCATGCAGCACAACGAATGCTTTCACCAGCTCGGTACGCTCCGGGTCGGGCTTGCCGATAACCGCCGCTTCGATCACCGCAGGATGCTCGACGAGGGCACTCTCTACATCGAAGGGGCCGACGCGGTAGCCGGAGGTGGTGATGACATCATCGGATCGCCCCACGAAGCTGATGCTTCCATCGGCATTCATCTCGACCGTGTCACCGCTCAGGTAGTAGTCGCCGACGAAAGCTTTGGTCTTCGTGCCCACATAGCCCGAGAACCAAAGCAGCGGCGATCGGCTGCGGTCGAGCGCAAGCATCCCGGGCTCGCCTGGCTCCAGTTCACGCTGCTGCTCATCCAGCACCACGACGCGGTGCCCGGGCATGGCGTAGCCCGCCGTCCCGATGCTGATCGTATGGCTCAACGCGTGGTGGTTGCACAGCACCATGCCAAGCTCGGTCTGGCCGTAGTGGTCGTGGATGGTGCAGCCGAGGCCGCTGCTGAACCAGCGTATAACCTCGGGGGTGAGCGGCTCGCCGGCGCTGCTCACGGCACGCAGGCGGCCCTTGATCTTGCCTTCTACCTCGTCCCGAGCCGCCAGCAGCAAGCGAAATGCAGTGGGTGACCCCGCCATGTTGGTGATGCCGTATTCGCTGACGACACGACAGGTGCTGTCCACCGTGAAGCCGCCTTCGTAGAACAGCG
>DPSI01000493.1:10354-10720 GCA_003527165.1 Pseudomonas sp. | reverse complement strand
CAGCCGCAGTCGGCAGGCACCTTGTGATTCTTGCCGCACGGTGCGCCGACCATGGCAAGCTTAATTGAACCGCCCGCTGATCCCGCCGACGCTGTACCGGCCAGCACCGAGCAGTGCGATGGCGATTGAGCCGAAGAGGAACATGCCTTGCAGCTCGAGGGCCCAACCACCCATCTGACCGAGCGAAAACAATTCCCCCATGTGGGCCAGAGCGAAGGCGAAGAGCATGTTGCCGACCATGAGCAGGGCGCCCACGCGTGTGAACAGCCCGATGATCACCAGTATCGGTCCCACCACTTCACCGAGGTATGCGCCGTATGCAAGAAAGGTCGGCAACCCATGGCTGCTCAGCATTCCGGCAATACC
>DPSI01000493.1:0-10151 GCA_003527165.1 Pseudomonas sp. | reverse complement strand
ACGCCGACGCCGCTCTGCAGCTTGGCGATCCCGTGTAAGAGAATCAGTACACCCACCGAAACCCTCAGTATCAGTTTCCCAATATCGTCAGTCATGGTTCGTCTCGTCCTCTCGGGACGCCAGGGCTCTGGCATCAGTGTTTCTAATAACATAGACCAGCGAAAAGCGTGCTGCTTTGGCCGTAAGCAACGAGCCGAGCCGAGCCGAGCCGAGCCCGTGATCAGGTCGCTGAGACTCGGATCGACTGATTCACCGTATCGTCAGCTTTCGTCCTGAATCGCACTGAAAAGCCGGCACGAGGCTACGTATGAAAGCGCCCTGACGGGCGGGGTGACTTCTGTGATACGAGCCACTAGAATGCTTGCCCATTCTGGGGCCGGAATGCCGGCTTATGTCTGTGCAACGAGGAAAATCCATGCAAGTTTCTGTTGAAAGCACCTCCGCTCTTGAGCGCCGCATGACCATTGGCGTGCCGGTCGAGCGCATCGAGACCGAAGTCAACAAGCGTCTGCAACAGACCGCCAGCCGTGCAAAGATCCCAGGTTTCCGTCCCGGCAAGGTGCCGATGAGCGTCATTCGTCAGCGTTACGAAGCTGCCGCACGCCAGGAAGCACTGGGCGATCTGATCCAGGCTACCTTTTATGAGGCCGTGGTTGCCGAGAAGCTGAACCCGGCCGGCGCGCCTGCGGTGGAGCCGAAAGTGTTCGAGAAGGGTAAGGACCTTGAGTACGTTGCGACTTTCGAAGTCTTCCCCGAGTTCAAGGTGTCGGGTTTCGAAGGCATCGAAATCGAGCGTCTGCAGGCCGAAGTGGCCGATGCGGACGTCGACAACATGCTCGATATCCTGCGCAAGCAGAACACCCGCTATGAAAAAGCCGATCGTGCTGCCGAAGACGGCGATCAGCTGAACATCGATTTCGTCGGCAAGATCGACGGCGAAGCATTTGCCGGCGGTTCGGCGCAGGGGACCCAGCTCGTTCTGGGTTCCGGTCGCATGATCCCGGGCTTTGAATCCGCTCTGGTTGGCGCCAAGGCCGGTGAAGAGCGGGTCATCAATCCGACGTTCCCCGAGGATTATCAGGACCTCGATCTCGCCGGCAAGACCGCCGAGTTCACTGTCACCGTCAACAGCGTTGAGGGTCCTCAACTGCCGGAGTTGAACGAAGAGTTCTTCGCTCAGTTCGGCGTTCAAGAGGGTGGTCTGGAAGGCTTCCGTGCGGAAGTTAAGAAGAACATGGAGCGCGAGCTGCGCCAGGCGATCAAGACCAAGGTCAAGAATCAGGTCATGGACGGTCTGGTCAGCGCCAACCCGATCGAAGTGCCAAAAGCGCTGATCGACAACGAAGTGAACCGCTTGCGCGTTCAGGCCGTTCAGCAGTTTGGTGGCAACATCAAGCCTGACCAGCTGCCGGCTGAACTGTTCGAAGAGCAGGCCAAGCGCCGCGTCGTGCTGGGTCTGATCGTCGCTGAGGTGGTCAAGCAGTACGAGCTCAAGCCCGATGATGCACGCGTGCGCGAGCTGATCGAAGAAATGGCTTCCGCCTATCAGGAGCCGGAACAGGTCGTGTCCTGGTACTACAAGAACGACGAGCAACTGAACGAAGTTCGCTCTGTTGTGCTCGAAGAACAAGTTGTAGATACTGTCCTGCAGCAGGCTAAAGTGACCGATAAATCGGTCTCCTACGAAGAAGCAGTGAAGCCTGCGGAAGCCCCGCAAGCTGCCTGAACCTCTTTAACCGTTTAATGCACATTCATAAGCCAGCCTCGCGCTGGCTTATGTCTTTGCGGCGTGACATAGGGAGTATCGTTGGACATGTCCGGCAATTCGTTTATGCAAGCACCAGACATCCAGGCGGCTGGCGGCCTGGTGCCAATGGTCATCGAGCAGTCCGCTCGTGGCGAGCGCGCGTATGACATTTATTCCCGCCTCCTGAAGGAACGGGTGATTTTCATGGTGGGCCAGGTCGAGGATTACATGGCTAACCTGATCGTTGCGCAGATGCTGTTCCTCGAGGCGGAGAACCCCGAGAAGGACATTCATCTGTACATCAATTCCCCCGGTGGTTCGGTTACTGCAGGCATGTCGATCTACGACACCATGCAGTTCATCAAGCCCGACGTTTCCACGATTTGTATCGGTCAGGCGTGCAGCATGGGCGCCTTGTTGCTGACGGGCGGCGCAGCGGGTAAGCGTTACTGCTTGCCGCATTCGCGAATGATGATTCACCAGCCGCTGGGTGGTTTTCAGGGGCAGGCTTCGGATATCGAGATTCACGCGCGCGAAATCCTCACGATTCGCGAGCGTTTGAACAAGGTGATGGCCGCGCATACTGGCCAGCCGATGGAAGTGATCGCCCGCGACACCGACCGTGACAACTTCATGAGTGGCGAAGAAGCCGTCAAGTACGGACTGATCGACCAAGTCCTGGCTCATCGGCAGATGGCGGTCTAATCTCGCCTGCGCGGCGATATCTGGCTGTAGCGTGGGCTTGAAAAAGCCCACGATTGCCTTCATCTTGTGTTTCAAGCCTTCCCGATTGGATCGATCGAATGACTGATACCCGCAACGGCGAGGATTCCGGCAAGCTGCTTTATTGCTCTTTCTGCGGCAAAAGCCAGCATGAAGTACGCAAGTTGATTGCCGGGCCCTCGGTCTTTATCTGCGACGAGTGCGTCGACCTGTGCAATGACATCATCCGTGAGGAGGTGCAAGAAGCACAGGCCGAAAGCAGCGCGCAAAAACTGCCTGCGCCCAAGGAGATCAGCGGCATTCTCGACCAGTACGTCATTGGTCAGGAGCGCGCCAAGAAGATCCTGGCAGTGGCTGTTTACAACCATTACAAGCGTCTCAACCAGCGCGACAAGAAAGAAGAAGTCGAGCTGGGCAAGAGCAACATTCTGTTGATCGGGCCAACCGGCTCGGGCAAGACGCTGCTCGCCGAAACGCTCGCACGGCTGTTGAATGTGCCGTTCACGATCGCCGACGCTACCACCCTCACCGAGGCTGGTTATGTGGGCGAGGATGTCGAGAACATCATTCAGAAGCTATTGCAGAAATGCGATTACGATGTCGAAAAGGCCCAGATGGGTATTGTCTATATCGACGAGATCGACAAGATTTCTCGCAAATCCGACAATCCGTCGATCACTCGCGACGTATCGGGGGAGGGCGTGCAACAGGCGCTGCTCAAGTTGGTCGAGGGAACGGTCGCTTCGGTGCCACCGCAGGGTGGTCGTAAGCATCCGCAGCAGGAATTTTTGCAAGTCGATACTCGCAACATTCTGTTCATCTGTGGCGGGGCGTTCGCGGGTCTGGAAAAAGTCATCCAGGGCCGTTCGACCCAGGGTGGCATCGGCTTCAACGCCGAGGTTCGTAGCAAGGATCCGGGCAAGAAGATCGGTGAGTCGTTGCGTGCAGTGGAGCCTGATGACCTGGTCAAATTTGGCTTGATTCCCGAATTCGTGGGGCGGCTGCCTGTCATCGCTACCCTCGACGAGCTGGACGAGGCTGCGCTGATTCAGATTCTGACCGAGCCCAAGAATGCGCTGACCAAGCAGTATGCCAAGCTGTTCGAGCTTGAAGGTGTGGATCTTGAGTTCCGTACCGATGCGCTCAAGGCTGTTGCTGCTCGCGCACTGGAGCGCAAGACCGGAGCGCGGGGGCTGCGCTCGATTCTCGAGGGCGTTCTGTTGGATACCATGTATGAGATCCCGTCGCAGAAGGATGTCAGCAAGGTGGTCATCGACGAGAGCGTTATCGAGGGCGCTTCTCAGCCATTGCTGATCTACGAGAACAGCGAGCCGCCTGCGAAGGCTGCGCCAGACGCGTAACAGCACAAGGGGCCTCCGGGCCCCTTTGCTTTTTTCCAGCGTCCTTGTTTTTTGCCCTGAGTGCCCTCATCTTGATTGCCAGGGTGTTTCCCGTTTACCGCCGTATGGCCGTCGTAGAGCTGAATTTATGAAGACAACCATCGAATTGCCCCTTTTGCCGCTGCGCGATGTCGTGGTCTACCCGCACATGGTGATTCCGCTGTTCGTTGGCCGGGAAAAATCCGTTGAGGCCCTCGAGTCCGCCATGGCTGGTGACAAGCAGATACTGCTCCTGGCCCAAAAGAACCCGGCCGATGATGATCCGGTCGAAGAAGCTCTGTATCGTGTTGGTACGGTCGCGACCGTGCTGCAGTTGCTCAAGCTGCCGGATGGCACCGTCAAAGTACTCGTCGAAGGCGAACAGCGTGGCGTCATAGACCGTGTCTTCGATGTCGACGACCACTGCCGCGCCGAAGTGTCGCTCATCGACGAATCGGAAGTTGAAGAACGGGAAGCGGAAGTCTTTACCCGCAGCCTGCTGAGCCAGTTCGAACAATACGTCCAGCTCGGCAAAAAGGTTCCTTCCGAGGTGCTCTCGTCGCTAGCAAGCATTGATGAGCCAGCGCGCCTGGTCGACACCATGGCTGCGCACATGGCACTCAAGATCGAGCAGAAGCAGGCGATTCTCGAAATCACCGACCTGCCCGCCCGGGTCGAGCATGTGCTGGCGCTGCTGGATGCCGAAATCGATCTGCTGCAAGTGGAGAAACGCATTCGCGGCCGCGTCAAGAAGCAGATGGAGCGCAGTCAGCGCGAGTACTATCTGAACGAGCAGATGAAGGCCATTCAGAAGGAGTTGGGCGATATCGATGAAGGTCACAACGAAATTGATGACCTGAAGAAGCGCATCGAGAATGCCGGCCTGAGCAAGGATGCGCATGCCAAAGCGACAACCGAGCTGAACAAACTCAAACAGATGTCACCGATGTCGGCCGAGGCCACAGTGGTTCGGACCTATATCGATTGGCTGAGCAATGTGCCGTGGAAGGCCGCCAGCAAGGTCCGCCTGGACTTGGCTAAGGCTGAGGAAGTGCTCGATGCCGACCACTACGGTCTCGAAGAAGTGAAAGACCGCATTCTGGAATACCTTGCGGTCCAGAAACGCGTGAAAAAGCTCAAGGGGCCGGTATTGTGCCTAGTCGGCCCGCCGGGCGTGGGCAAGACCTCGCTGGCTGAGTCCATCGCGCGTTCCACCAACCGCAAATTCGTGCGGATGGCGCTGGGCGGCGTGAGGGACGAGGCTGAGATTCGGGGCCATCGCCGTACCTATATCGGTTCAATGCCTGGCCGGTTGATCCAAAAGATGAGCAAGGTCGGTGTTCGCAACCCGCTGTTCTTGCTCGATGAGATCGACAAGATGGGCAACGACATGCGCGGCGATCCTGCTTCCGCGCTGCTTGAGGTCCTCGATCCCGAGCAGAACCATAATTTCAACGACCATTACCTTGAGGTCGATTACGACCTGTCCGACGTGATGTTCCTCTGCACGGCCAACTCGATGAACATTCCGGCGCCGTTGCTGGACCGCATGGAAATCATCCGTCTTCCGGGGTACACCGAAGACGAGAAGATCAACATCGCGATTCGCTATCTGGTTCCGAAGCAGATTCAGGCCAACGGATTGAAGAAGGCCGAGCTGTCATTCGACGAGGACGCCATTCGCGACATCATCCGTTATTACACGCGCGAGGCAGGTGTTCGCAGTCTGGAGCGCCAGGTGGCGAAGGTCTGCCGTAAGGTAGTCAAAGAGCATGCGGCAGAGAAAAGCTTCGAAGTGAAGGTCACGGCCGAATCGCTTGAGCATTTCCTCGGCGTGCGCAAGTTCCGTTACGGGCTGGCTGAACAGCAAGATCAGGTCGGCCAGGTAACCGGTTTGGCCTGGACTCAGGTCGGTGGCGAGTTGCTTACGATTGAGGCGGTAGTCGTGCCTGGCAAGGGCCGGCTGACCAAGACCGGTTCGCTGGGCGATGTGATGGGCGAGTCGATTACCGCGGCGCTTACGGTCGTACGCAGCCGAGCCAAGAGCCTGGGCATTCCGGTAGACTTCCACGAGAAGCAAGACATCCATATCCACGTGCCGGAAGGCGCAACGCCCAAGGACGGTCCAAGCGCAGGAATTGGGATGTGCACGGCGCTTGTTTCGGCCCTGACGCAGATTCCGGTTCGCGCCGAAGTGGCAATGACCGGAGAGATCACCTTGCGTGGCCAAGTGTTGGCTATTGGCGGTCTGAAAGAAAAACTGCTCGCTGCACATCGAGGCGGCATCAAGACTGTGATCATTCCCGAAGAAAATCAGCGTGATCTGAAAGAGATTCCTGAGAATATTAAGCAGGACCTGCAGATTAAACCGGTGAAGTGGATTGACGAAGTCCTCCAAATTGCGCTGCAATACGCGCCGGAGCCCTTGCCCGATGCGGCTCCCGATATTGTTGCAAAGGACGACAAGCGCGAGTCTGATTGCAAGGAGCGAATCAGCACGCATTAGTCTGAAAGGCTTTGTTGACACATTTTCGGTGGCCTTGATATAAGCCGGCCCTCTGTGTTGCTGCTATTTCAGCACCGCTTTGCTTACACCCAAAAAATTAAAGATACGACTCAACAGAAATAAGGGGACTTAGAGTGAACAAGTCGGAACTGATCGATGCCATCGCTGCATCTGCTGATATCCCGAAAGCTGTTGCTGGCCGCGCGCTGGATGCAGTGATTGAATCCGTCACTGGCGCCCTGAAGGCTGGTGATTCCGTGGTGCTGGTTGGTTTCGGTACTTTCGCTGTCAAGGAGCGCGCCGCTCGCACTGGCCGTAATCCGCAGACTGGTAAGCCAATCAACATCGCCGCGGCTAAGAGCCCGGGCTTCAAGGCTGGCCAGGCTCTAAAAGACGCTGTCAACTAAGCGTTTTTCGATCCGGCCAGTTGTCAGTTAGCGCTGGCCCTGGCTTGGAGCGGTTATTCGAACAGGCACTGCCTGTTGCGTTCGGGCTTGGGGGATAAAGCTCAACCGCTCAAAAGCTCCGAGAAGGCGCATCCCTGGATGCGCCTTTCTTTTATCCGGTTTCCACCCGTGCTGCAGTGACCATTGCGCAGCTGACTCCTGGGGGACGCATGCTTCAGAATATCAGGGACAATTCACAAGGCTGGATTGCCAAAACCATCATTGGCATCATCGTTATGCTGTTGGCGCTGACCGGCTTCGACGCTATCTTCAATGCCGCCAGCAACAGCCGGAATGCCGCTGAGGTCAATGGCGAGGAAATCTCGCTGGACGAGCTCAACCAGGCCATGAACATGCAGCGTCGGCAGCTGGCTCAGCAGTTGGGAGGTGACTTCGATCCCTCACTGCTGGACGAAAAGCTGGTACGTGAGTCATCCCTGCGTGCGCTCATTGATCGTGCGCTGTTGCTGCAAGGGGCACGTGTCGCCGATTTCGCCTTCTCCGAGGCCGCGCTCGATCAACTTATTCTGCAGACGCCCGAATTCACCGTGGACGGCGCTTTCAACGCGGCACGTTTCGATCAGGTCATTCAGCAGATGGGTTACACGCGGCTACAGTTCCGCGAACTGCTGAAGCAGGAGATGCTGATTGGCCAGCTTCGCGCCGGTATTTCCGGTTCCGGTTTCGTCACGGATGAGCAAATCGAAGCCTTTGCTCGCCTGGAGCAACAAACCCGCGACTTCGCCACCATAACCGTGCCGGCAGATACGGCTGCGGTTGAAGTGAGCGACGACGAGGCGCGCGAACACTACGAGCAGAACACTGACCGCTTTCGTTCGCCGGAGCAGGTTGTTGTTGAGTATGTCGAGCTGAACAAGGATTCGTTCTTCGATCAGGTTGAAGTCTCGGATGAGGAAGTGAACGAGCTTTATCAGCAGCGCATCGCCAATCTCGCGGAACAGCGTCGCGCGGCGCATATCCTGATCGAGGCCGACGACTCCAGCGACGCCGAAGCCAAGATGAAGATCGAAGAGATCGCCAAGCGGCTGGCTGCAGGCGAGGATTTCGCTGCACTGGCCAAGGAGGTCTCCGCAGATCCGGGCTCGGCTAATGAAGGAGGTGATCTGGGCTTCGCCGGTCCGGGTGTTTACGACCCAGCGTTCGAGAAGGCGCTGTATGCGCTTGAGGAAGGCCAGGTATCGGCTCCGGTACGTTCCGACTTTGGCTGGCATCTGATCAAGCTGCTGGGCGTGCAATCGCCTGAAGTTCCAACGCTGGATAGTTTGGAGCAGGAGCTGGTTCGAGAGGTCAAGGCGCAGCAGGTCGAACAGCGCTTTGTCGAGGCGAGCAAGCAATTGGAGGATACCGCGTTCGAGTCGTCCGATCTTGCCCAGCCGGCACAGGAGCTGGGCCTGTCCGTTCAAACGACCGAAGCGTTTGGGCGTGAGGGCGGTACTGGCATCGCAGCCAATCGGCAGGTTATCCAGGCGGCTTTCAGCGACGAGGTTCTGATTGATGGCGCCAACAGCGGTGTCATCGAACTGGATCCGGACACTGTCGTTGCGGTACGTGTGAAAGAGCACCTGCAGCCGGAAGTGCTGCCTTTCGATGCGGTGAAGGGCGATATTGTTGCTCAGTTGCAGCGCAGCAAGGCGGCCGAGCAGGCGCGTGAGGCGGGTGAGCGGTTGATCGCTACGTTGCGCGACGGAGGTCAGACGGACCAGCAGTGGCAACCGGTAGAGGCCGCTTCGCGCAATCAAGAGGGGGTTGAGCCGGCAGTGCTTCAGCACGTGTTTCGGATGCCGAAGCCTGATGCCAGTGACAAGCCGACTTACGGCAGTGTCCGTCTCCCAGGTGGGAATTTCGTCGTTGTTCGTCTGAGCGGAGTCAGTGAGCCGGAAGCTGCACTCTCGGAAGACGATAAGCAGAACTATCGACGCTTCCTGGCCTCGCGCAGCGGCCAGCAGGATTTCGCTGCTTACCGCCAGATGTTGCACGCCGATGCTGAGATCGAGACCTTCTGATCGACTCGGAGGAGCTGAAGGCAAAAAAACCCGCATTCAGATGCGGGTTTTTTATGGCGGTGGAGGTGGATCAGTCCTCGATCGCACCCATCGCGGTGGTGTTGAAGCCACCATCGACATAGAGGATTTCACCGCTGATACCGGAAGCCAGTTCCGAGCAGAGGAACGCGCCGGCATTGCCGACTTCCTCGATGGTAACGTTGCGGCGCAGCGGTGTTTGCTTTTCGTTGGCTGCCAGCATCTTGCGGAAGCTTTTGATTCCAGAGGCTGCCAACGTGCGGATAGGACCGGCCGACACGGCGTTGACACGAGTGCCCTCAGGGCCGAGGCTGCCGGCCAGATAACGAACACCCGCCTCGAGACTGGCCTTGGCCATGCCCATGACGTTGTAGTTGGGCATGGTGCGCTCAGCGCCCAGGTAGGAGAGTGTCAGAATGCTGCCGTTGCGGCCTTTCATCATCGGGCGCCCAGCCTTGGCCAGCGCGACCAGGCTATAGGCGCTGATGTCGTGGGCGATACGGAAGCCTTCGCGGGTGGTGACATCGGTGAAATCGCCGTCGAGCTGATCGCCTGGAGCGAAGCCTACCGAGTGGACGATGCCGTCCAGGCCGTCCCACTTTTTGCCTAGCTCTTCGAACACCTTGACGATCTCATCGTCGCTGGCAACGTCGCACGGGAAGCACAACTCCGGGCCCGAGCCCCAACCTGCAGCGAACTCTTCGACGCGCCCCTTGAGTTTCTCGTTCTGATAGGTGAAAGCCAGCTCGGCGCCTTCACGGTGCATGGCCGCGGCGATGCCGGAGGCGATCGAGAGTTTGCTGGCTACGCCGACGATCAGTATGCGCTTACCGGTAAGAAAACCCATGTGCTTGTCCCTCTTCTGGTTGTTCATCAGTGGCTGGGACCATAAAGGCAGATTCCAGCAACTGCTGTGTATACGGATGTTGAGGAGCGGCGAAGATAGTCTCGGCCGCTCCCTGTTCAACGACCTTACCTTGCTTGACCACCATCATCTGGTGGCTGAGCGCCCGTACCACCGCCAGGTCATGGCTGATGAACAGGTAGGTCAGGTTGTACTTGGCCTGTAGCGAGCGTAGTAGCTCCACCACCTGCCGCTGCACGGTTCGATCCAGTGCCGAGGTTGGTTCATCAAGCAGGATCAGCTCAGGCTTGAGCACCAAGGCCCTGGCGATGGCGATTCGCTGTCGCTGCCCCCCGGAAAATTCGTGGGGATAGCGGTGGCGGCTTTCCGGGTCGAGTCCAACTTCGACCAGCGCATCGATAATCGTCTGCGCTTGTTCCGCGGCAGACCCAATTCCATGAATG
>DPSI01000492.1 GCA_003527165.1 Pseudomonas sp. | reverse complement strand
TCTGGAACAGCAGGGCCGACTCACCCCCCCCATGCGCTACGATCCGGCCAGCGACAAGTACCGGCCAGTGGGCTGGGATCAGGCGTTCGAAGAGATCGGTCGGGAACTCAGGGCGATGGCCGATCCCGACGAAGTGGTGTTCTATATGTCCGGTCGCGCGTCGCTGGAGACGGCTTACATGTACGCGATATTGGCGCGCATGTACGGCACCAACAACCTGCCGGACAGCTCCAACATGTGCCACGAGAGCTCCTCGATCGCACTGCCGGAAAGTATTGGCGTCCCGGTGGCGACGGTGACGCTGAACGACCTGGACAAGATGGATGGCATGCTCTTCTTCGGCCAGAACACCGGCACCTGCAGCCCGCGCATGCTGCATGACCTGCAAGAAGCCCGTGAGCGTGGTGCGCCGATCATCACCTTCAACCCAATCCGCGAACGCGGCCTGGAGCGCTTCGTCAATCCACAGTCGCCAAAGGAAATGCTGACTCCGGACGAAACCAAGATCAGCACGCAGTATCACCAGGTCAAGATCGGCGGCGACATCGCAGCCATCTCGGGGATGTGCAAGGCGCTGTTCGACATGGATGAGGCCGCTGTGACCGCCGGGCAACCGCGGGTGCTCGACGTGGCCTTCATCGAACAACACACCCATGGCTTCGAAGCATTCAAGGAACGCATGCGCGGCTACAGCTGGCCGGTGCTCGAGCGTCGCTCCGGACTCAGCCGCAGCGCGATGGAAGCGGCCGCGGTCGTCTACGCCGGCTGCGAGCGGGTGGTGGCGGCCTACGGCATGGGTCTGACGCAGCATCGCCACGGCGTCGAGGCCATCCAGATGCTGGTCAACCTGCTGCTGTTGCGCGGCAACATGGGCAAGGAAGGCGCCGGCATCCTGCCCGTGCGCGGGCATTCCAACGTACAGGGCCAGCGGACCGTCGGTATCACCGAAAAGGCTGCGAAGATGCCAGCCGACAATCTACGTCGCCAGTTCGGTTTCGAGCCTCCGGCCAAGGATGGGGTGAATACCATCGAAGCCTGTGAAGGCATCCTGGCGGGCAAGATCAAGGGCTTCATCGCCATGGGCGGCAACTTCGTCCGCGCCATTCCCGACACGCTGCAGATGGAGCCAGCCTGGCGCAACCTGCAGCTCTCGGTGCAGATCTCGACCAAACTCAACCGCAACCATCTAGTCACCGGCAAGGTGTCTTACATCCTGCCCTGCCTGGGCCGCACCGAAATCGACCGCCAGGCCACGGGTGAGCAGCGCAACACCACCGAAGACAGCACCGGTTGCATTCGTGCCTGGCGTGGCGTGGCCGAACCGGCGGGCGAACGGCTGCTGTCGGAGCCGGCAATCGTCGCGCGGCTGGCCAAGGCGACGTTGACCGACAACCCGAAACTCAACTGGGACGCCTGGGTCGGTGACTACGGGCTGGTACGCGACGCCATTGCCGAAAGCTATCCGGAGATCTTCCACGACTTCAACGTGCGCATGATGGAGCCTGGCGGCTTTCACCGGCCGCTGGGTGCGAGCAAGCGCGAGTGGACGACCGAGAGCGGCAAGGCCAACTTCATCGTCCCGCCGATGCTGGCCGAGGACCCGGACACCGAAGAGGGCGGCCATGAGCAGCGCGACGTGTTACAACTAATGACGCTACGCAGCAACGACCAGTTCAATACCACCGTTTACGGTTACAACGATCGCTTCCGTGGTGTCTACGGCACGCGCGCGGTGGTGCTGATGAACAGCAATGACATGGCCCGCCTCGGATTGGCCGAAGGCGACAAGATCGAAGCGGTCACCGTTGCCGACGATGGCGTGCATCGCGCCGTCGGCCCCCTCCGCGTGACGCCTTACGGCATCCCCGAGGGCTGCTGCGCCGGTTACTATCCGGAATGCAACGCGCTACTGCCGGTCTGGCACCACGCCAAGCGCAGCAAGGTTCCCGCGGCCAAATCGATCCCTGTGCGTCTGCGCAAAGTCATCGCCTTCAGCGACGACTCCAGCGTGCCAGCCGAGCCAAACCCTCCGGCGGGCCTCGGCGCCGCCTGACGCAGCGCCCGTCCGGCCCCAACCATGGACCCTGCCGACGCTCGGGACGGTGAATCCCGGGCGCCGGTTGAAATGCGTGACAGCGTCCCCCATATCAAGCGCATTCGGGCATTCATCGCCCCGCTGCGTGGAGATTTTCCCTTGACCACCATCGTTTCAGTGCGCCGCAACGGCAAAGTCGTCATGGGCGGCGACGGCCAGGTTTCCCTCGGCAACACCGTCATGAAAGGCAACGCCAAGAAAGTCCGGCGGCTCTATCACGGCCAGGTACTGGCGGGCTTCGCTGGCGCCACCGCCGACGCCTTTACGCTGTTCGAACGTTTCGAAGGCCAGTTGGAAAAACACCAGGGCCACCTCGTACGCGCCGCCGTCGAACTGGCCAAGGACTGGCGGACCGATCGTTCGCTCAGCCGCCTGGAGGCCATGCTCGCCGTGGCCAACAAGGACGCCTCGCTGATCATCACCGGCAACGGTGATGTGGTACAGCCGGAACACGACCTGATCGCCATGGGTTCCGGTGGCGGTTTCGCCCAGGCCGCCGCCATGGCGCTGATGCAGAAGGGCGATGAATCCATGTCCGCCCAGGACATCGCCGAAACCGCACTGAACATTGCCGGCAGCATCTGCGTCTTCACCAACCAGAACCTCACCATCGAGGAGCTCGACAGCGCGAACTGATCGCCCTCGAGCCCCGGAGTACCGCACCATGTCCATGACGCCCCGCGAGATCGTCCACGAACTCAACCGCGTCATCATAGGCCAGGACGACGCAAAGCGTGCCGTCGCCATCGCCCTGCGCAACCGCTGGCGGCGCATGCAGCTGTCCGCCGAGCTGCGCCCGGAAGTCACCCCGAAGAACATTCTGATGATCGGCCCGACCGGCGTCGGCAAAACCGAAATCGCCCGCCGCCTGGCCAAGCTGGCCAACGCGCCGTTCCTGAAAGTGGAAGCCACCAAGTTCACCGAGGTC
>DPSI01000490.1 GCA_003527165.1 Pseudomonas sp. | reverse complement strand
CGGCCACAGCGCATCCGGCTTATTCAAAGCGATCGCGAGCAACGTCGCCCCGCAGGCAAAATAGAGCCAGACGAAGCGCCGCAACCAGAAACCCGGACCGCGCAGGCGCAACAGCCGTGCGTTGATCTGCGAGACGAGGATGAAACCCGCCGCGTTGCTGCCAAACAACCAGCCATAGTGTTCGGCCGGAACGCCGTAAAGCTCGATGAAGACGAACGGCGAGCCGGCGATATACGCGAACATGCCCGCCATCGCCACGCCGCCCGAGAGCGCAAAGGCGATGAATTCACGGTCACGGAACAAGGCGATATAGCGGCCGAAGGTGCCGCTCAACGGGTGCTTCGGGGCGTCGGCCGGTAGCGTTTCCGGCAGCCGCAGCGCCACCGCGACCCCGCAAAGCGCACTGAACAAGGTGAGCGAGACGAAGATCGCCTGCCAACCGAAGGCGTTCATCAACAACCCACCCGCCAGCGGCGCGAGGATCGGTGCCAGCCCCATCACCAGCATCAATTGCGAGAAGACCTTCGCGCCCTGCACCGGATCGCAGCTGTCCCGCACCACTGCACGGGTCACTACGATGCCGGCGCAGCCGCCCAGAGCCTGGACGAAACGCGCCGCGATCAGCCAGTCCAGCGACGGCGCGAAGGCACAGGCGAGCGAGGCCAGGGTGAATAGCGTGACGCCGACCAGCAGTGGCCANNGCCGACATGGCTCTGAAGGTCGCCATCGTCGGCCGCCCCAATGTGGGCAAGTCGACACTGTTCAATCGTCTCGTCGGCAAGCGCCTTGCGCTGGTTGATGATCGCCCCGGCGTGACCCGCGACCGCCGCTACGCCGACGGCGTGATCGGCGACATGGACCTGACCCTGATCGACACGGCGGGCTATGAGGACGTCACCGACGAAAGCCTGGAAGCCCGGATGCGCGAGCAGACCGAGGCCGCGCTGGACGACGCCGACCAGCAGTGGCCAGCGACGCCCATAACGATCCGTCAACGGACCGTAGATCAGCTGGCCAAAGGCCAAGCCGACGAAATAGGCCGCCAGCGACAGTTGCACATGCTCCACATCCGTGGCAAAAGCGCGCGCCATCGCCGGGAATGCGGGCAGATAGAAATCGATGGCCAACGGGCCAAAGGCGCTGAGCGCGCCCAGGATGAGCAAAATCGAAAGGGGCATTGGCAAAACTCGCGAAGCGGAAAAAGCCGAAGCATCAACGCGCAGCGAAGCCGCGGCCGAGATCGAACGTTTACAGAGAAGATAAGATGCTGTTACATACAAAGACGATTGTAAACAGCCAACGTTGCAGTAGGTTGAAGGATCAGCGCCGTACCATCCGCCCTTTTGGGCCCCAACGCAGCCCGACGCTGCCGTAGCTCAGACATGCGAAGAACCAAAGAAGACGCGGAAAAGACCCGTATTGCCCTGCTCGCCTCCGCCGAGCGGTTGTTTCTGGACAAGGGCGTGGCGCACACCAGCCTCGATCAAATTGCCCGTGATGCCGGCGTAACCCGTGGTGCGGTGTACTGGCATTTCCAAAACAAGGCTCACCTGTTTCACGAAATGCTTAACCAAGTGCGGCTCCCGCCGGAGCAGATGAACGAGCGACTCTGCAGCTGCACCCAGCAGCAACCTTTGCAGGCGCTGCGCGAGCTCTGCATCGAGGGTATCGGTGCGCTGGGCCGTGATGAGCAGAAACGCCGTGTAATGACGATTTTGCTGCACCGCTGCGAATTCACCGAGGAACTGCGCGAAGCCGAAGAACGCCACCATGCTTTCATCAATCTGTTTATTGAATTGTGCGAAAAACTGCTGGAAAGCGCCGCTGGCAGCCTTTACCCAGGCATCACCCCTCGGCTGGCCGCTCGCACACTACATGCCCTGATCGTTGGGCTGTTCAGCGACTGGACCCGCGACCCAACCCTGTTCGATCCAGAAAAAGACTGCGCTGCCCTGATCGACCCAGTGTTCCGAGGTCTGGTGAAAAACTGGGACAGTTCGGCCTTTCAGTGACCCGAAGACGCGGCAGCAGCTGCTGCCGCTCGCCGTCATTGAACCTCATAGCCCTCTTCCTCGATCGCCTCTCGTATCGTCGCCTCGTCGAGGCTGCCATCGACCCGCACGAGGCCAGCGTTCAGATCCACGTCTACCTTGGCATCGGCATCCCGGGATTGGATTGCCTGGGTCACGGCACGCTCGCAGTGGCCGCAGGTCATGCCTTTCACGTTGAATGTATGCATATGAAGTCTCCTGTTTGTGAACCTGGTCGTGATGCTCAACACACTAGCAAGGTCAATAGGCTGGCTGCGACATCCTGTGGCTCGACTTGACCTTTCCATTAAGGGAAGGTTGAACATCATCGCGTCAGGCTAACTCGGGAGCGAACCATGACCAGCGCAACCTATACCTTGCCGATCACCGGCATGACCTGCGCCAGCTGCGCCGGGCGAGTCGAGCGCGCCCTGTTGAAAGTCCCGGGCGTCGACACTGCTGCGGTGAACCTTGCCGCCGAGCAGGTGCGGGTGGAAGCCCGTGACGCCGATCTCGCCGGACTGGTGCAGGCGGTTGAAAAGGCCGGCTACGGTGTGCCGGTACAGACCCTGGAACTGGCTATTGAAGGGATGACCTGCGCCAGCTGCGTCGGCCGTGTCGAACGCGCCCTGCTCAAGGTGCCGGGTGTGCGCAGCGCATCGGTGAATCTCGCCAACGAGCGCGCCCGTATCGAGGTTCTCGGTGCGCTCGATCCGGCGGTACTGGTCCAGGCAGTCGAGGCCGCCGGTTATCAAGCGCAGGCCAGCCGTGACAACTCGCTCGATGCGGACCGGAGCGAAAGCCGCCTGCGCCGCGAACGTTGGGCCGTGATTGCCGCGCTGCTGCTGGCCGCGCCGCTGGTCATCCCGATGTTCGGCGACCTGCTCGGTCTGCACTGGATGCTGCCGCCGTGGATGCAGTTCCTGCTCGCCACGCCCGTGCAGTTTGTTCTCGGTGCGCGTTTCTATGTCGCCGGCTGGAAGGCCGTGCGCTCCGGCACCGGCAACATGGACCTGCTGGTGGCCATCGGCACCAGCGCCGGTTACGGCTTGAGCCTGTATCAGTGGTGGGCGGCGTCGGCCGGGCAAATGCCGCACCTGTATTTCGAGGCCTCGGCGGTAGTCATCGCGCTGGTCTTGCTCGGCAAATACCTGGAAAGCCGCGCCAAGCGCCAGACCAGCGCGGCCATCCGTGCGCTCGAGGCGCTCAGGCCGGATCGCGCCGTGCGCGTCGTCGAAGGCCGTGAAGAGGAT
>DPSI01000197.1:3410-7577 GCA_003527165.1 Pseudomonas sp. | reverse complement strand
CCGATCTTGGTCAGCCCACCGGACACGCTGATGACCTGTCCGGTAATGAAATCGGCGTCGTCGCTGGCGAGCAGACAGACAATGCCTGGATAATCTTCCGGTTGGCCAAGGCGCCGCTTGGGCACCGCGTTCTTGAAGGCTTCGAGCAATTTTTCCGGGTTGTTCGAAGTCGCCGCCACGCTTTTCAGCAGTGCGGTGTCTGTGGGGGCGGGGCAGACCACGTTGAAGTTAATGTTCTTGCTTGCGAGTTCGCGGGCCAGGGTCTTCGACAGGCCAATCAGGCCGGCCTTGCAGGCGGCATAGACCGCCTCGCCGGAGGAGCCGACACGGGCGGCATCGGAGGCGATATTGATGACCTTGCCGCCGCCGGCTTCGAGCATCCTCGGCAGCACTACGTGATGCATGTTGAGCGCGCCGGTCAGGTTGATGTCGATCAGCTGCTGCCACATGCCGGGCTCGGTCTTGAGGAAGGGCATGAAACGATCGAAACCGGCATTGTTGACCAGCACGGTCGGCATACCCAGTTCGCTTTCCACCCGGTTAACCGTCTCGACGATCGCGGCGTAATCGGTGATGTCAGCGGCGTAGGCCTTGGCTTGGCCGGCCGCTTCGGCGACCAGTTCGGCGGTCGCCTGGGCCGCCGCTGCGTCACGGTCGAGCACTGCGACGCGGCTCCCCTCGGCTGCGAAACGCAGGCACAGCGCACGGCCGATACCGCCACCACCGCCGGTGATGATCACGGTTTTTTCACGTAAGCCTTTCATAACGGGTGCTCCAAACGGGTGCGTATCAGACGGGTTCAGGCCGGCCTTGCCGCCGAGAGGCAAATGCTCCTGGCCTGTTCGCGCAATTTGAATTTCTGGATTTTTCCCGAAGGCGTGCGTGGCAACGCTTGAAGCACTTCGAGGTATTCGGGCAAGTAGTTGCGGGTCAGTCTTTGCTCAAGCAGGAAGCTGACGACTTCCTGCAGGCTCAGCGACTGATGGCCTTCATGGAGCGTCACGTAGGCACAGAGACGTTCGCCCAGGCGGGTATCGGGGCAGCCGACCAGGGCCACAGCCGAGATGGCCGGGTGTTTGTAGAGCAAGTTTTCAATCTCCACGACCGGCACGTTTTCGCCACCCCGAATCACCACATCCTTGGTCCGGCTGGTGATGCGGATGTAGCCCTTTGCGTCCAGGCGCGCCAGATCTCCGGTCGGAAACCAGCCATGCTCGTCCACGTTATAGAGGTCTGGGCGTTTCAAATAACCGACGAACAGACTGGCGCCCCGCACCATGAGGTTGCCTTCGGTGCCGTGCGGCACCGGTTCGCCACTCTCGTCGACGACGCGCACCTCCATGTAAGGTAAAGCCACGCCATCGGTACCGATCGCTCGCTCCGGGTCGTCTTCCGGATGCGTCATGGTCACCGCGCCGTTTTCGGTCATCCCCCAGGCGGATACGATTCGGGCATTGATAACCGCGCCGGCCCGCTCAACCAGCGCGCTTGGAATCGGCGCACCGGCGGACACGAAGATGCGCAGTGAAGACAAGGCCGCCCGATGCAGCGGCGCGATATTGATCAGGTCAGCCAGAAACGGCGTGGATGCCATGGTGAATGTTGGCCGCTCGGCCTTGGCAACCTGCACGGCGAAGGCCGGGTCCCATACGTCCTGCAGCACCGAAGCGCCTTTCAGGTAGATGGGCATCATCAGCCCGTAGAGAAAACCAGTCTGATGGGCCAAGGGGGAGGCCATGAAGATGATGTCCTTGCTGCTCAGGTGCAGGCGCTCGGCATAAGGGCGGATGTTGCTCCACAAGGTATTGCTGCTGTGCAGCACGCCCTTCGGCTCGCCCGTCGTCCCGGAGGTGTAAAGCAACTGCACGACATCGTCGCCACGGGGCCGCCGCTCGGCGAACAGCGCCTGGGTGTCGATCTCTTCTTCCCAGGCGCGGTCCAGCAGCATCCGTTGGAAGCAGCGGCTTTCATCGTTGCTGTCGATCACCAGTACATGCTCAAGCGCCGGCAACTCGCCACGTAGGCCATCCACCATCGCCGCGTAATCGAAACCGCGAAACGACTGGGGAACCACCAGTACGCGGCTTTGTGCATAGCTCAACATGAACCGCAGCTCGTGCTCGCGAAAAATAGGCATCAATGGATTGAGCACGGCGCCAATGCGCACGCAGGCGAGGTGCAGTGCGGTCATCTGCCACCAGTTGGGCAACTGGCAGGACACTACTTCTCCTTTGGTCACACCCAGCGAAGCCAGGCCGGCAGCCATGCGACGAACCACTCGATCCAGTTCCGCATAGCTGAGCACGAATCGCTCATTCTGGCTCACGCGGTAGGAGATGATCGCGGGGGAGTCGGCCACGCTGGAAGCAGCTTGGTCGAGATAGTCTGTAATGATCATGTCATTCCAGGCGCCGACTCCGATCATGGAAGAGCGGCGTTCGGCTGACACCGTCGCGGTGATGTTCATGGGGTAAATCACCTCTCGGATAACGTTGTTCTTGTTGTGGGCGAAGGGAAGCCTTGTTCGCTGAGAGGAAGATAAGACCGAACAGATTAATATGTCAACATGTTGTCTTTAACTAGGGCGCGGCTAGACTCTCTGGCAAATCCTTCGATAACGCTCTGCCCGAGAGCTGAGGCAAACCGGAGAGGCACATGAACGACAACAACACCCTGACCGAGCGGCATGGCGCCGTTGGGTTCATTCGATTGAATCGGCCACGGGTGCACAACGCTCTGAACGATCTGCTGATGACCGAACTGGGCGCTGCGCTGCGCGAGTTCGAACGTGACGGCGAAATCCGTGCGATCGTCATCGCCGGCAACGAAAAGGCCTTCGCGGCGGGCGCGGACATCGGCGAGCTGCAGCACAAGACGTTCGCCGAGGTTTACCTAGAGGATTTCGTCACCGCTAACTGGGAGGAGGTCGGGCGCTGTCGCAAACCGGTGATCGCTGCGGTGGCCGGGCTGGCACTAGGGGGTGGCTGCGAGTTGGCAATGATGTGCGACCTCATCATCGCGGCGGACTCGGCGCGCTTCGGGCAGCCCGAGGTCAAGCTGGGCACCTTGCCCGGATTCGGCGGGACCCAGCGTCTGGCCCGTGCGATGGGTAAGGCCAAGACGATGGATCTCTGCCTGACGGGGCGCACCATGGGGGCCGAAGAAGCCGAGCGCTGTGGCCTGATTAGTCGNNGCGGCGGCCCTGCTGGAAGAGGCCATCCAGGTCGCTACACAGATCGCTGGTTACTCGGAAATGGCGGTGAAACTGAACAAGGAAGCGGTCAATCAGGCCTTTGAGACCATCTTGAGCCAGGGGGTGAAGTTCGAGCGCCGGCTGCTCCATGCAAGCTTCGCCACTGCGGATCAGAAAGAAGGGATGCAGGCCTTTACGCAAAAGCGAGAGCCTGGGTGGGCTCACCGCTGAGCCGGTACCCGCTATCTCGAAATTCGCGCTGGGCTTCCTGCAGGGCACTGGGTGTTCACACCAGCTACCTTCCTGCCGCACAGATCCCGAGGTCCAGCGAGGCGCGTCTGGCCAGTGCAGCGGCGCTGGGACGGCAGTCGCGCTTGCTGCGATGCGGTTGCTTCCACAGCTCAAGCGGCTGTTTGGCGCTTAGGTCGGATTGCTTGACCAGGTTTTCCAGCGTTTTGCTGCTCATGCGGCCTCCAATGTCTCGGTCGAGGTGGTTGGTGGTCCTGAAATAAAATCGCATCCTTGCGCCAGCCGTCGCGGCTTTCCATGGCTCCGAGCATGCCGGTTACCGGTTACAGCTTGTTGACAGGCACAGCCTGTTTCGCAAAAACGACGAACGGTGAATCGACATCCGGCCGTTGTGGGTGTGAGCCGTCGCGGACGTTACCAACGACTACCGGAAGCAGTAACTACTACCTGCGGTCATTGCCGTTTCGTTGTTACAAGGAATGCACTTGTCGATTGGTTAGTTGCGCTTGTAATGGCAAATTGGGAGGTCGCTATATTAATCAACCGTTCATCGACCTTTGTCGACATCTGTCGAACTCTTGAGCCGTTCGCGCCCTCCGAGATAGTGAGGCGGCTGTACAGCAGTCGCGACTTTTTAAGTACCACCAAGTAACTGGAGTAATCTCATGTCGAATGATAAGAGCGGAAATCCGGGTAACTTTGCGAACGACCGCGAGAAGGCCTCC
>DPSI01000197.1:531-3334 GCA_003527165.1 Pseudomonas sp. | reverse complement strand
AACGACCGCGAGAAGGCCTCCGAAGCAGGACAAAAAGGCGGTCACAACAGCGGCGGCAACTTTGCCAACGATCCGCAACGGGCCTCCGAAGCTGGCCAAAAGGGCGGACAGAATAGCGGTGGAAACTTTGCCAATGACCGCGAAAAGGCCTCCGAAGCAGGACAAAAAGGCGGCCACAACAGCGGTGGCAACTTTGCCAATGATCGCGAAAAAGCCTCTGAAGCAGGCAAGAAAGGCGGCCAAAACAGCCATGGCGGCGGCCGCAACTCGTAAGACGTTAATGCTCTAACGCTAACGTCGAAGAATATAAGCGGGACTTGCGAAAGCAAGTTCCGCTTTTTTTGGTCGTCGCATAATGGCCGGGCTTTTGCCAATAGGGTATTTGTAAATAGGCGCGCTTGAGGATCTTACGCTGGTGTAATGGCCGGTACCCGCTTCGATTATTTTATGTTTCGTGTTTATAAGCGATGGCAGCTTTGGGCGCGCTGACGGCCAGGTATGGCAATTCTCGTGGCAGCTTTATCTCAGGTTTTCCTCACTGTTTCGTTTGTTGCGCTGAACTCATCGGGCGAACCTGAGCCGAAACAGGTGGATACAAAACCACGAAGAAGGACATGGCCCAGATTTTTCCCCGTTCGGCTGACATGTGGCTGCGTCTGGCCTTGCTCATCCTCTTTGGCGGGTTGGTCTGGCTGTTCGTTGCGCTCGTGGTGCTTGACCGCTCGGATTACAACAGCGGCAAGGGCTGGGCCGTGCGCCAACCGGTGCCCTTCAGCCATGAACACCATGCAGGTGCTCTGAAGATCGATTGCCGTTATTGCCATGACAGCGTTGAAGTCAGCGCGGTGGCGGGGCTCCCATCGACCGACACCTGCATGAGTTGCCACTCCCAGGTATGGACGGGTGCCGAGATGCTTGCGCCGGTCCGTCAGAGCCTGGTCGACGATGAGCCTCTGCGCTGGAATCGAGTAGCCGAGCTGCCCGACTACGTCTACTTCCAGCACAACGTCCACGTCAACGCCGGGGTCGGTTGCGAAACCTGCCATGGCCAGGTCGACACCATGCCGCTGATGTACCGGGCAGAAACCTTCACCATGAGCTGGTGCCTGGACTGCCATCAGGACCCCGCGCCCCGATTACGCCCGCGCGCTGCGGTGACCATGATGGGTTGGCATACCGAGCACGACCGCCGCGCGGTCGGCGAGCGATTGATCAAGGAGCATCACATCGACACCCAGAGCCTGACCCACTGCTACGTCTGTCACAGGTAACCCATGGATCGCACGCCGCTCGACTACGCCGCCATCCGCCAACGTCTCGAAGGTCAGCACGGGCCGTGCTATTGGCGCAGCCTTGAGCAGCTGGCCAACGAACCGGCGTTCGCAGCCTTCGTCGAGGCCGAATTTCCCAGCATCGCACCGGAAATGGACCGTCGCCGCTTTCTCCAGCTAATGGGCGCCTCCATGGCCCTGGCCGGGCTGGCGGGCTGCGGGCAGGAACCGGAGAAGGGTGTGCCCTATGTGGTGCAGCCGGAGAAAGTGATCCCCGGTGAGGCGCGTTGGTACGCCAGCGCGGTTCCGTTTGCCGGCTATGCACAACCGGTGCTTGGACGGACCCACGTCGGCCGGCCGACCAAGCTTGAGGGCAACCCCGATCATCCAGCCAGTCAGGGCGCTGCAACTGCTTTTACCCAGGCGGCGATCCTCCAGCTGTACGACCCCGACCGTTCCCAGGCACCGAAATACGAAGGGCATAGCAGCACCTGGAACGCGTTTCAGCGCGCGGCGGTCGAACAGGCGGCCCGCGCCGATGCAGCGCAGGGGCGCGGGCTGCATATGCTGATGGGCGCCAATAGCTCGCCGACCTTGCAGCGCCAGCTCGCCGCGATGGTCGCGCGCTGGCCGCAGGCGAAGCTGTACCGCTTCGAGCCTTGGGAAGGCGAAGCCTACGTGGCCGCTGAGCGGGCGCTGGGCCGTGCGCTGGAAAGCCACTATCACTTCGAACGTGCCGAGTGGGTGGTGAGTTTCGAACATGACTGGCTCGGCCCGGGGCCGCGCGAATTACCGCAGGCTATCGCCTGGGCCGAGCGCAAGCGGCGGGCAGCGCGTGGCGATGGCGAAGCGCGGTTAGTTGTGGTGGAGTCGTTGTCCACCGTGACCGGCGCCAAGGCGGCCAATCGGCGGCGGGTCGAGCCGGCCCAGCAGCGAGCCTATGTGCAGGCGTTGGTGGCCGCGCTTGGCGGTGGCGATGCGCCACCCTTGCCAGCCGATGCGCAGCATTGGATCGATGAGCTCGCCGGACAACTGCTGGCACGTCGCGGGCGCTGCCTGATCACGGCGGGCGAATTTGCGGCGTTGGACGTCCAGGCCGCGGTGCACTGGCTCAACCAACAGCTCGGCAACATCGGCAAGACTCTCGCATACACCGAACCGGTCACTTGGCGCGAAGCCGGCGGGCAGCGCCTTTCCGGCCTGCCAGAGTTGGTAGTCGCGATGCAGGACGGTGAGGTCGAAACTCTGCTGATGCTCGATTGCAATCCGGCGTATACGGCACCCGGTGACCTCGCTTTCACCGACGCCTTGAGCCGGGTTCCGCTGCGTATCCATGCCGGCCTCTATTACGACGAAACGGCAGCTCACTGCCACTGGCACTTGCCATTGACCCATGCGCTGGATGGCTGGTGCGACAGCCGCGCCGCCGACGGCAGCGTCTGCCTGACGCAACCGCTGGTGCGTCCGTTCTACAGCAGCCGTACCTTGGCGGAGGTGTTGGCGCTGATGCAGGGCGATCTGTCGCCAGACGC
>DPSI01000197.1:0-292 GCA_003527165.1 Pseudomonas sp. | reverse complement strand
CAGGCACTGGTGCGGCAGACTTGGCAGATGCTGGACGATAACGCTTGGCGACAGGCGCTGGAGCTCGGATTCATCCGCGACAGTGCCTTCCCACCGGTCGAGGTCAGCGCGAGGGCGCCACAGTGGGACGCTTCAGATACCTCCGAAGCGGTCGGTTTGAATGTATTGTTCCGGCCCGATCCGAGTGTCTGGGACGGCCGCTTCGCCAATCTGGGCTGGCTTCAGGAACTGCCCAAGCCGATCAGCAAGCTCACCTGGGACAACGTCATCGGCCTTTCGCCGGCCCTGGCCG
>DPSI01000316.1:5721-9851 GCA_003527165.1 Pseudomonas sp. | reverse complement strand
ACGCGACCCATAAGCCGGGCCGCACGCTGGAGCTGCTACATAAATACCGGATTCCAGCAGACAGGGTCGTGATCGAGCTTACGGAACAAACCCCCACCGACGACTTCGAGCTGCTCGATGCCGCCTTGCATCACTACCGGGACACCCGCTTTTCAATCGCTCTGGATGATCTCGGTGCCGGCTACTCCGGACTGCGCATGTGGTCAGAGCTACGCCCCGACTACGTCAAGATCGACCGCTACTTCATAGACGGCATCCACAGGGATGCTGTTAAACGCGAGTTCGTCGAATCAATCATGAAGATCGCAAGAGCCTCGCGCGCGCTGGTCATCGCAGAAGGCATCGAGCTGAGCGAGGAACTTAGAACCCTTTCGGACATGGGCGTCGATCTGGTTCAGGGCTATCTTCTGGGCCGCCCGGAAGAAGAACCGAGCACCGACGCTAACGTTCTTCTACCAAGCATTGGCAATCGCGACGAGGGGCCAAACGAGGACTACCCCGACTTGTCCGCGCTGGTATTGAAACAATCCGCCGTCATCGCCTTGCACCCGGTAGGAGAAGTCCTGGAACTGTTCCGCTTGCAGGCAAACCTGAACTCCGTCGCGGTACTCGACACGATGAACGTGCCCGTCGGCATCGTCCATCGGAGCCTGTTGTCCGATGCCCTGCTCAAGCCCTTCGCAACCGACCTGCTGGCACGTAAGCCCATCAGTCGGTTGATGAGCGATGACTTTCTCGCGGTAGAGCTTGGCCAATCCCTGCAACAGGTCAGTCGGCTGCTGACCAGTCGAGCTCGCCAGCGTATCGACGAAGATTTCGTGATTACCGTCAACGGCCGTTATCACGGGCTGGGCCGGGTGATCGACGTGCTTAAACTTATTACCGAAATGAAAATCCAGCAGGCGCGCCATGCCAATCCCTTGACCCTTTTGCCGGGAAACGTGCCGATTCAGCAATGCCTGACGCGCCTGTTACGACAAGGCCACGAAGCGGTGATCTGCTATGTGGATATCGACCATTTCAAGCCCTTCAACGATCTTTACGGCTACGCCAAAGGGGATGAAATCCTGCTGTGTCTTGCCCATTGCCTCGATGAGCTGATCGATTCAAGCAGTGATTTCGTCGGCCATATAGGCGGCGATGACTTCATGCTGGTGATCAAGTCGAAAGAGTGGCCAGCAAGGATCAGCCAGCTGTTCGAAGCATTCAAACAGCGCTGCCGACCGTTCTACCGCAACGAGCACCTCGCTGAGGGATGCTTCATTGCCGAAGGCCGACAAGGCGGCCAGCAACGCTACCCTCTGCTTTCGCTTTCGGTTGGCGCCGTCCATTTGAGGCCCGGTTACGCCGCCGACCTTGACGCCGTATGCCTTGCCACACTGGCCTCCGAAGCCAAGCGTCAGGCCAAGCAGGAAGCGGGGTTCAGCCTGCACACGATTGATACGGAACGGTGGCCGCAGGGAAATCAGAGTCCGAGTTTGGCGGCACTGGCCTTGTAACGTTCCGCCTGCTGCCTGTCGGGTGCCAGCCCAGGGCCTCCGACCATGTAAAGCTGGGCCAGACGGTTCGCGGCCAACGGATGCCCTGCCTCGACGGCGAGCGCCCACCAATGGGCCGCCTGGGTCCCGTCCGGGCCATGATTAGCATCCTCACCAAGACTGATCACACCCATTTGATAGGCGGCCTTGGCATCGCCACTCTCGGCAGCCAGGCGCAACAAGCGTATCCCCTCCTGCCTTGCGCCATACCCCTGACCCCGGAAAAGCAGGATGTGACCGTAGAAGCTTAGTGCCTTTGGGTCACCGATCGCGGCCATGCGAGCAAACTGGCCTTCCATCCAACGCCACAACTTCGGCTGTTTAACGGCCCAGGGTATCCCTAACAGTCTACGCGCGACCCAATAACCGGATCGCGCCCGAACCTTATGCAGCATTAAGGTGCCTCCGGATAATCGAACTCGAATACTCGCGCAACCTCGCCAGCATGCCAGGACGCGGCAGCGGCCCCATCCGCCGGGCCTGAAAAACGCCCAAGACGCGTAGCACATTCGAAAAAACCCGTCCTGGGCAATCGGCTGGCGCCTTGGCTGATCACCAACGCACTGCGCAATGGGCGATCAGCGCGCGCGTCCAGCGCCGCCAGATGCTCTAGCGCCGCCGTCAACGTCTGCATGGCGGGCGCCGGGAGCTGAAGCCGCTCGACCAGGGCGCGATAGGTCACCAGGTGCCGTTGTCGTCGAGCTTCGGTCAATTCGTCCAGCAACGCCTGCCAATGCGGGCGGCTGATTCGAATTGACGGCGCGGCATCTCTCAAGCTTCCTGCTCCCATCCTTCGATCTCCATCGCGCGCGCCAGCGAGCGGCGTATGGCCTCACCGGGGTCGCGTTCGCCGCTTTCAATGAGCCCCAGATAGACCGGGCTGATGCCTACTGAACGCGCCAATGCCTCCTGGCTCATGCCCTTGGCTACTCGCATTGCGGACAAATCACTGAATCTGGGCAATGCAACCGGAACACCGGCGCTCTCCAAGGCGGCCGCACGCTGATCACGCGCACTCAGCAAAGCCTGATATTCATCCCACGGCAGCACGGCATACTCTGGTACACCATCACGCATGATGACCTGGACACTCATCCGCTACCCCGCTCGTCGTTCTATGAATGAAGTCCGATCTTAACAGTCCGGCAGCGGTTTTTAGCCCGAAGAAGCCGCACTAAAGAACTAAAGCCGCGACCAGCCACCGCACCAAAGGATTAATCCTCCACTTCATATTCGGCTGCTGCGAGCTCGGCCAACGTCATCCGCCATCGGCTCATCTGCCGAGGGTAGGCGATCGATATCGGCTTGCATATCAGCCGACTGGCTGTCCTTCCAGGCTCGAAATGCATGCAGCTCGCCGGACCACTTGCGCATTACCCAGCCTAGCACCGCGAGATCGTCGATAAAGCCAAGACCGGGAATCCAATCTGGAATGGCATCCATTGGCGACAGGAAATACAGCAAACCAGCCACCGCCGCGACCAGAGCAGGCTTGCTGATGGCTCGGTATTCGCCCCGCCACCAAGCCACACACAGCGCCTGCAACAAATCGAGATCCTCCAGCAGTCCCTTGATAAGCCCCCCTCGAGCCGAGCGCTTGCGAGCGACGGCAAGAAGCACTATCGGTAACCGTCCCCGGGCGAGTACCCGCTGTGCCATTGGCAGATACCTGAAGAATTTCCAAGGTGCTTTCATCGAATGCCTCCCTCAAAGCCGCGCTGTATAAGAGATGCTCGGTTATCCACAGATCCTGTGGATAACCTTGTGAACAGATTCTGGATGACTGCCTCAAACGCCCGTCTGACGCGGCCTACAAACAGATCGGTGGGTTTTTGTTCAGCGAACATAAACCTTTTAAAATCAGCAACTTAGGAATGTCCAGCAATTTACTTAGCGCTAACAGCGAAATATTCAGGTTACGATGTGGCGGATGTGCATAACCGTAACATGTCAACGTTTTTTTAAGGCAAATTTGGCTTCAAAAGGGGTAGACAAGGACGGCTGATCGTTCTAACAGAGACAACGCTTTTACCCTAGGCGTTCCTGTCGAGCCAGGTCCTGTTTACGCTTTTGCCAAGCTGCGAGATCGACTCAAACTGGCGAAAAACGACCGAATGGCAGGGACGCGTAGACACAAAAAAGCCGGTCAAAAGACCGGCTTCGATGATCTGAATATTCGCCTGTTCAATTCAAGCTCAATATGGCCCGGTTCTTTTCCAGAGTCGCGGCACCGATTCCTTTTACCTCCAGCAGCTCATCCACCGAACCGAACGGACCATGGGCTTCACGATACGCGACGATCGCTTGGGCCTTTGCCGCACCGATCCCTTTGAGCTCTCGAGTCAGGGTCTCGGCATCGGCCGCGTTGAGATTGATTGCTGCGGTTTGGGCTACCGCAACCTGTGCTGAGTCAGCAGGCTCAGCTTTAGCTGCGTAGCTGCCGATGGAAACGCTGGCGAGCAGTGCGAAGAGTGCTGCGGAGATAAAAGACTTAATCATTGTTCACATCCCTATGAGTGGTCGAATTAGCGACGCGGTACTCCATGCGCCGCAAAGACACTCTAAGCCGCAACAATTCCAAGTCAAATCGGG
>DPSI01000316.1:1744-5561 GCA_003527165.1 Pseudomonas sp. | reverse complement strand
TCAAATCGGGGCGCTGGTTCTGTGATCCACGCCCCCAGATGTCGATTAACGCATCACGTTAAACAGGCTAAGACCGGAAATTTTCACGTAGCTCTGTTGTGCCGCCTCAAGAATGACCGTTTGCATGGATAGCCGCGACAACGCCTCGGCGTAGTCCAGTTCGCGCAGCTCCGCCTGGACACCCTTATTGACCAGCGTGACGTCTTCGTTATCGGTCAGCGTCGTTTCGATCACGTTCAGCCGCGCACCGATGTTGCCGCGCGCCGCGTCGACACTGACCATGCCGTGGTCGAGGTTGGTGAGGGCTAGGGCGACGGCGTCGCGCACGCCGGTGTTGCCGGAATTTGGGCTCTCAAGCGACTGACGCAAACTAGCGATGGTGCCGAGAAGGCCCTGCTTGGTTCGCGGCTCAGCCGGCGCCTTTACCTGAATTCTTTCATCGCCCAGCGCTTTACCGTCTAACTGCAGCGTCACGCCACGGAATACCAGTGGGTCGCTACTGTCAGCATCATCGTCCATGCTCAGGTTGCTGTAGCCGGGCAGCGCCATGTCTTCGAAATTTCCATCCTCATCAACACTTCGGGGCAACTGATAGATCGAATAGGAGCCGTCCGGCGCGAACTCGATTTCTATACCATCAGCAGGAAATGGAGGATCGGCAGCGAACGCTACCTCGTCGGTGACTAGCGGTGCAGAAACACCTAACGTCGATCCGTCTGGGCTGTACACCACGTTGCGATCGAGCCGCCCCGCATTGGTCACGCTCTCAAATACCGACTTACCATTGTCGCTGATTGGAATACTCAGCGAACTCGCAATTTGCAGCTCGCGCTGTCCCTCGTCACCCTTATAAACGTACTTGCCGCCCTCAAGAACGAAGGGCGGCGTTTTGCCCTGAAAACCCGAAAACAGATACTCACCGCGCGCATTGCGCGTATTCATTAGCGACAACAGCTCATCCTCCCGCTCACCCAACTCGGCAGCAATAGCCTTGCGATCCTGCGGATCCAGTGCGCCGTTGCCTGCCTGCACCGCCAGCTCTCGAACCCGCTGCAGCACAGTGTTGACTGAGTTCAGAGTCACCTCTTCCTGAGTCAAGCTGTTCTTCGCAGCCGTCAGGTTGGAGTTGTACTGGCTGAGCACATTCTGCTGTTGCTCCAGCTGCAACAGGCGTACCGAGGCAACCGGATCATCTGCGGGCGTCAGGATTCGATTGCCCGTGCTGATCTGCTCCTGAGTGCGCGTGGCGTTGGAGTAGTTTCGCTGGATGCCAGCTACGCCGTTATTGAATGCTTGCAAGGTCGAGATGCGCATGGGCGGGCCTGTTACCTGAAGGTGCTGATCAATGTATCGAACAAGGAGCGGGCAACTTGAATGATCTGGGCCGAAGCGTTGTAGTACTGCTCGAACTTGATCAGGTTGGCCGCCTCCTCGTCCAGGTTGACGGCCGAGAGAGAGTCACGATTATCGGTGGCTTGCTTGAGAATCGCGCCAGTCGCTTCGCTGTCCATGCGCGCCTGGGCGGTCAATGTGCCGACGCGCTCGACCAGTTCGCCATAACCGTCGGTGAAGCTGGCACCGGACGTAACTCCGTCGGCTCCGACGGATACGCCGACAGTCTGCTTGTTTTGTAGATCAACCAGCGCGAGGGCGTTGCGGTTGTCAGAGACACCGCTCTGATTGAACGTCAACGAAAAGCTATCGCCGGTCTGCGGACGACCACTGAGAGAAAACTCGAATTCGTATGTCTCTCCATCATTTGTATAGGCCAGGCGCAAAGTACTGGAGTTGCCTAACTGCAGACTGGGCGGATTTGGATCACCAGCTTTAACGACATAGCTCCAATTACTAGGTAAAGACGCATTCAGTGCATAGCTACCGTTAGCCGCAATATTGCCGACTTCCAGCGCTGGCAAAGAGCCGAACGCTCCCTCGAGCACAGCCACATCGATTGGCGATGGCGCAGATAGCAGTTTCGGCTGAGTTATTACGCCCGTACCGCTGTTCTGCAGATTCGATTCGGCGCGCACCGGCGATGCGAAAGCTAGCTGATCCGCCTGGTCCAGATTGAGAGCTATGCCGGTCGCACCGCGCCTAGTCGGCATGATCAAGATTCTATCGCCAACAGCCAAGGTACTATCTTCGGCGAGACTGAGCGAAAAACCCAGCTGATCATCGCCGAACGCGCCGGTGGTCCAGGCACCACTGGCTTCGCGGATCCGGTATGAGCCACCACCAGTATCATTCAGGCTGGTGATTTCAATTTCGTAATCTTTAGTACTCAATAGCCGGGTGTCGGTAACTTCGACATTCACGCCCATCGGATAGCTGCGCTTGTCGATCAAGTCTGAGGAATTGACATTCTTGAACAGATCGACGCCAACTTGCCCTTTGAGGTCTAGGCCCTGCCCCAGCTGGCTATTCACCTCATCGGAAATACTTAGCGCCAGCCGCCCCAGCGAATTAAGCGTGGGGTCCAGCACTTCGTCGCGATAGCGGATCAGCCCGCCCAGCTCACCACCGGTGATCTGGGAAGTGATGCCCTGCTCCGAGCCACCGCTAACAAATCTAATCTCATGACGGTTGGGATCGCTCTGCCCCGGGACCACCTTAAGCTGACTTACCGCCTTCCCTACAACCAGCGGCTGACCGCTTCCTACGGAAATGTTGAAGCTATTGTCGTCCTGCGGCGTTACGGTGACGCCAATGTAGGTCGACAACTGACGAACCGCCTCATCCCGCGCGTCGAGAAGATCATTGGGCTGCTTGCCATTGGCCGAGGCAGTCGCAATCGCATCGTTCAGGCTACCGATGCTACCGGCCAGACGATTGATCTGATCGGTGACCGCGGCCATCTGCTTGTTGGTGAAATCGTTCTGCTCGGTGAGGCGATCGGAGACTGTATTGAATCGACGTGCCAGCCCTTCCGCTTCCGCCAATACCAACTGGCGTGCCGGGATGTTGGCGGGATCCTCCGCTGCCGTCTGCAATGCCGAGAAAAATTTTTGCAGCGAGGGCGTAATGCCCGTCGTGCTACCGGCGAGCAGGGAGTCGAGCTGGTCGATCTGGCTTTTATAGGCTTCAACGTCGCTGCTCAACGAAGTGCTGCTGCGCAGCTGGCTGGTCAGGAACTCACTGTAGGTACGGCGGATCTCGACCAGCGTCGTGCCCGATCCCACATACCCCGCACCGCTGAATTGCGGTGTGCGGGTTGTCTGGGACGCATCCTGGCGGCTGTAGCCAGGAGTATTGACGTTGCTGATGTTGTGGCCAGTGATGGACAGCTGGGTCTTGCTTGCGCTCAGCCCCGACAAGCCGATATTCAATAGGTCAGCCATGATTAGCCTCTAGTCCGCATGGCGGGAGCCGAACTCGCGTCGGCGATTGTCTGGTAGGTCTGCACTTTGCGGGCGATCTGATTGATCTTGCGCGCATACTGCGGGTCGGTCGCATAGCCGGCCCGTTGCAATTCATTGACGAAGCGCTCCGAGTCGCCGGACATGCTCGCGACCTGAATCGCCGGCTGGTAGCGGTCGTTGTTCTCGAGCAACCGAACGTAATCGTTGAAGCTCTGCTCGAACGAGTCGTAGGCGCGGAAGCCCGCCATCTGCTTGGTTGCCTTGCCGTTGACGTATTCGGTGGTTTTCACCCGAGCGGATTCGCCGTCCCAGCCATTTGACTTAATGCCGAACAGGTTGTGGCTGTTGCTACCATCCTTCTGTTTGATCATTGACTTGCCCCAACCGGTTTCCAGCGCGGCTTGTGCCACGAGGAAACGCGGCTCAACGCCGAGACGCTTGGCAGCCTTTTCAGCCAT
>DPSI01000316.1:0-1674 GCA_003527165.1 Pseudomonas sp. | reverse complement strand
TTGGCAGCCTTTTCAGCCATTGGCAGCATGGTTGCGATGAATTCAGCCGGGGAACTGAAGCGCGTTTTACTCGGCGCGCTCGGGGCTGTCGCCTCGACACCGTTGACGATCAATGGCGCGTCGTTGGGCGCAGCGAATGCGGTAGCCGGCTTCCAGTCGAGATTTACCAGCGGTTGAGCCGCGCCGGCCTGGTTGGCTTGATCGGCCCGAGGGTTTGCAGATGCAACATCTGCCTGCGCACGCTCGGCAAGCCTGCCTGGCAGCGCCAGCCGACGCTGATTGAGTAGTTGGACATCGTTGCGGGACGGCTCCACTTTTGCGACAGCTGCGCCGGGGTTGCTCGACCGTTTCGCGCCTTCTGTCTGCGCAACCTGAGCGAACGGATTCGGCTTTTCGCTAGGCTCCTGCTGCTTGCTCAGCTGACGAATCAGTACGTCAGCGAGCCCGATGCCACCGCCCTCTTTGGACAGCGTGACCGAGAGCTGCTGGTCGTGCATGTCCTGGTATTGCTTGCTGGCCTGGCTGTTGAATGGATTGTCCTGGGACATGACTTCGGTGGCCGAACGCATCGACTTGAGCATCTCGTTCATGAACAGGGACTCGAACTCCTGCGCGACCTTGCGCACGTTTTCCGCGCCGTCACGGTCCTTGCCCACCTTGAGCTGATTCAGCCGATTCAGGT
Source organism: Pseudomonas sp. (assembly GCA_003527165.1). Classification (GTDB taxonomy): domain Bacteria; phylum Pseudomonadota; class Gammaproteobacteria; order Pseudomonadales; family Pseudomonadaceae; genus Stutzerimonas. Next base: position 992 of record DPSI01000316.1, on the reverse strand, counting down.
CGGAGTAGCTACCGCTATCAGGCGTGCGCCGCCCCTGTCCCAGACGATTTTCCATGTCCCGGTCCTCAGATCACGATCAGGTCTGCTTGCAAAGCGCCGGCTTGCTTGAGCGCTTCGAGGATCGCCATCAGATCGCTGGGGGCGGCGCCCACCTGGTTCACGGCCCGAACGATTTCGTCCAGCGTCGTGCCAGGGCCGAATTTGAACATCGGTTTGGCTTCTTGCTCCGCCTTGACCGTGGAATTAGGTACGACCACGGTCTGCCCATCCGAAAGCGGGTTCGGCTGGCTGACCTGTGGATCTTCGGAAATGGTCACCGTCAGGCTGCCATGCGTGACCGCTGCCGGCTGAACACGTACGTTCTGGCCGATCACGATGGTGCCGGTCCGCGAATTGATGATCACCTTGGCGACCGCCTGACCGACGTCGACCTCCATGTTCTCCAGAATCGACAGATAGTCGACGCGCTGGCTCGGATCCAGAGGCGCGGTGATGCTGATCGAGCCGCCGTCGAGCGCCTGGGCCACGCCTGGGCCGAGCAGTTCGTTGATGTGGTCCACGATGTTTTTGGCCGTGGTGAAATCAGGGCGATTGAGGTTCATCGTCAGGGTCGTGCCTTGGTTGAATGCACTCGGCACTGGCCGCTCCACCGTCGCGCCATTCGGAATGCGACCCGCGGAGGGAATATTGACGGTGATACGCGAACCATCCGCACCGCCCGCATCGAAACCACCTACGACCAGGTTGCCCTGGGCGATGGCGTAGACGTTGCCGTCGATACCTTTGAGCGGCGCCATTAACAGGCTCCCGCCGCGCAGGCTCTTGGCATTACCGATCGACGACACGGTGATGTCGATGGTCTGGCCCGGTTTGGCGAAAGGCGGCAGATCGGCATGAATTGACACGGCAGCGACGTTCTTCAACTGAACGTTGCCACCCGCCGGCACCTTGATGCCGAACTGCGCCATCATGTTGTTGAAGGTCTGCACCGT
>DPSI01000317.1 GCA_003527165.1 Pseudomonas sp. | reverse complement strand
GACCCGCTGGATGGCACGACCAACTTCCTGCGTGGGGTCCCGCATTATGCCGTCAGCATCGCATGCAAATACCGCGGCCGCCTTGAGCATGCGGTGGTCCTCGACCCGGTACGCCAGGAAGAATTCACTGCGAGCCGTGGCCGTGGCGCCGCACTCAACGGACGTCGCCTGCGCGTAAGCACGCGCAAGAGTCTAGAAGGCGCCCTACTCGGCACCGGCTTCCCGTTCCGCGACGGGCAAATGGACAATCTGGACAGCTACCTCAACATGTTCCGCAGCCTGGTCGGGCAAACGGCAGGCCTGCGTCGCGCCGGCGCCGCCAGCCTGGATCTCGCCTATGTAGCAGCCGGTCGCTATGACGCCTTCTGGGAATTCGGTCTCTCCGAATGGGACATGGCCGCAGGCGCGTTATTGATCCAGGAAGCAGGCGGGCTGGTCAGCGACTTCAGCGGCAGCCACGACTTTCTTGAGAAAGGCCAGATCGTTGCGGGCAATACCAAGTGCTTCAAAGCCGTGCTGACCGCAATCCAGCCACACCTGACGCCCTCATTGAAGCGCTAGGAAACGGCTCGAAAAAAACGCCCAAACGGGCGTTTTTTTTGTTTTCAGGTTCAGCTCACTGTTGCGTCAGTACTAACTGACCATCGCGAAACGGAATCTTGCTACCGGGATCGCGATCCATCCGAACCTGACCGATCTCGCCGTCGAGATCATATTTGACGTCGTAGCCGACGACCTTGTCGTGGCTGTCGGTTACAGTGCTGCAGCGGGTTTCCGTAGAGTTATAGGTGTCATTGGCCTGCATACGGCCCTGTACCTGATGGCCAGCATAACCACCGCCTACCGCACCGACAACGGTGGCAATCTTCTTGCCGTTGCCACCCCCGACCTGATTGCCCAGTAACCCACCCACGACCGCACCCACTGCCGTACCGGCAATTCGATTGGAGTCCTGCACTGGTTTCTGCCGCGTGACAGCCACTTCTCGGCAAACCTCACGCGGGGTCTCGATGGTTTCCTTGATTGGCTCAACCGCCAGCACTTCAGCGAATTGCGGCCCCCGATCGACCAGCGCATAGGTGGCGAATGCACCGCCAGCAGTAGCGACGACAGCACCCAGAACACTACCAACCAGCATCGACTTATTCATTGACTCTCTCTTCTTCTGACGGGCCAGGCCCGCGGCGCGCCGTTAGGCACCTCAGCCCGCCAGAAGTTCAACAAGCCAAAGTTAGGGGCGCTCATCGACCTCTTCGACAACAGGTGGAATCAGATCGTCGCGAGAGAGCTTCAGCCATACCAGCAATATCCCCGCGACATATACCGACGAGTAGGTACCCGCGCCGACGCCGATCAGCAGCGCCAATGAGAAGCCCCAGAGATTCTCCCCCCCGAAGAACATCAGCGCACCGACCGCCAACAGGGTGGACACTGAGGTAGCCAGAGTACGCAGCAAAGTCTGCGTGGTTGAAATATTGATGTTCTCAAGCAGCTCCGCCTTGCGCAGGATGCGGAAGTTTTCACGTATCCGGTCGAAGATAACGATGGTGTCGTTGAGCGAGTAACCGATAACTGCGAGCACTGCGGCGAGCACCGTCAGGTCGAACGAAATCTGGAACAAGGAAAAGACACCCAGCACCAGAATTACGTCATGGAACAGCGAAAGCACCGCACCCAGGCCGAACTTCCACTGAAAGCGAAAGGCGACATAGACGAGAATCCCGCCCAGGGCGAGCAACATCCCCAGCCCGCCTTGGTCGCACAGCTCCTCGCCCACGGCCGGCCCAACGAACTCGACGCGCTTGACAGTGACGGCACTGGCGTTTTCATCGCCTCGCAGCGCGTCGGCGATACGCTCGCCGAGCATCGGATCGTCGCCCGGCATCCTCACCAACACGTCGGTGGTGGCACCAAAGCTCTGTACCACGGCATCGCCGAAACCGGAACGCGAGAGCTGTGCCCGCACCTGATCCAGGGCCACCGGCTGTTCATAAGACAGCTCGATCAATGTGCCACCGGTGAAGTCGAGACCGAAATTCAGCCCTTTCACCGCCAGGCTACCGAGCGAGGCAATCGTGAGCAGTACGGTCAGGGCAAACGCCACATGACGCACGCCCATGAAATTGATTACGCGTTTCATCGTGCTAGCCCCTTAAATCCACAACTTCTTGAGATCGCGGCCACCGTAGATCAGGTTGACCATGGCGCGGGTCACGATGATGGCGGTGAACATGGAAGTCATGATCCCGAGCGAGAGGGTAACGGCGAAGCCCTTGATCGGACCGGTCCCCATCGCGAACAGAATGCCCCCGACCAGTAGCGTGGTCAGGTTGCCGTCAACGATTGCGGAAAAGGCCCGGTCGAAGCCTTCATGGATGGCCCGCTGGATCGACATGCCGTTGGCTATCTCTTCCCGGATACGCGAGAAGATCAACACGTTGGCGTCCACCGCCATACCCATCGTCAGCACGATACCGGCGATGCCAGGCAGCGTCAGCGTGGCGCCGAGCATCGACATCAGCGCGGTCAGCACCACCATGTTGAACAGCAGCGCGATCGTGGCGAGCACCCCGAAGAACTTATAGATCAGCACCATGAATACCGCGACGAAGAGAAAGCCCCACATCGCCGCTTCGATGCCCAATTTGATGTTCTCGGCGCCCAGGCTTGGGCCAATGGTGCGCTCTTCGGCAAAATACATCGGCGCAGCGAGGCCGCCGGCACGCAGCAGCAACGCCAGCTCGGAGGATTCGCCCTGACCATCCAGACCGGTGATACGGAACTGGCTACCCAGCGGCGACTGGATGGTCGCCAGGCTGATGATCTTCTTCTCTTCCTGAAAGGTCTCGACGCGCACCTCCTGCTCGACACCATCCACCACCTGCCTGACGTAGCGGGTGGTCGGGCGCTGCTCGATGAAGATTACCGCCATGCTGCGACCGACATTGTTACGGGTGGCGCGGTTCATCAGGTCGCCGCCATGACCATCCAGGCGGATGTTCACCTGCGGACGGCCATTTTCGTCGTAGCTGGCCTGAGCGTCGGTGACCTGATCACCGGTGATGATCAGGCTGCGCTCGAGCTGTACAGGCGGACGGCCCTGCTCGCGAAACTCGAAGGTCTCGGTCGTGGCGCGCGCGGCATCGGCCTCGGCAGCCAGGCGAAACTCGAGGTTGGCGGTCTTGCCCAGGATGCGCTTGGCTTCGGCGGTGTCCTGCACGCCCGGAAGCTCGACGACGATGCGGTTGGCGCCCTGGCGCTGAACCAACGGCTCGGAGACCCCAAGCTCATTGACCCGGTTGCGCACGGTCGTCAGGTTCTGCTTGATCGAATACTCACGAATCTCCGCCAGCTTGGCCTCGGTAATCGCCAGGCGAAGCACCTGCTGGCCATTGCGCTCGCTGGTGGTCAGCTCGAAATCGTTGAAATTCTTGCGGATCAGCGACTGAGCCGCCGAAAGCGTTGCCTCGTCGGTGAAGCCGAGCTGCACGGCATCGGCGGCCTGCGGAAGACTGCGATAACGCACTCGCTCCTTGCGCAACAGGCTCTTGACCTCGCCTTCATAGACGTTGAGACGTGTCTCGATGGCTTTGTCCATGTCGACTTCGAGTCGGAAGTGCACCCCACCTGAAAGATCCAGACCCAGCTTCATCGGGCTCGCGCCCAGATCTCGCAGCCAGTCGGGCGTCGTAGGGGCAAGGTTGAGCGCCACCACGTAAGCATCGCCCAATGCACGACGCACCACATCCTTGGCCGGCAGCTGATCATCCTGATCGGTCAGTCGCAACAGACCTCCACGCCCTTGCTCGTCCAGGCTCACCGCCTTGACTGCGATTCCGGCCTCGGCAAGCGCCTTGCTAGCGCGGTCGAGATCGGCTTCGGTGACGTCGAGCGAGGTCGCGGCGCCGGTAATCTGAACGGCCGGATCGTCCGGATAGAGGTTGGGTGCTGAATAAATGAAGGCAATGCCTAGCACTACCACTATCAGCAGGTATTTCCAGAGAGGGAATCTATTGAGCATGACGCAGCCCGTCTAATGACGCGGGGCGCCTTGCGCGCCCCGTCGTTGTGTTGAGTAGAAGTCAGCTCAGATGGCTTTCAGCGTGCCTTTGGGCAGCGTTGCGGCAATCGCCACCTTCTGGAACTTCAGCTCCACCGAATCGGAAACTTCGATCACGACGAAGTCATCGGAGACCTTGGTGACCTTGCCAGCGATACCACCCGAAGTAACAACTTCGTCACCCTTCTGCAGGCCGCCGATCAGGTTTTTGTGTTCTTTGGCGCGTTTGGCCTGTGGACGCCAGATCATCAGGTAGAAGATGACCAGAAAGCCGACCAGGAACAGCCACTCGAAGCCACTGCCAGCGGGACCAGCGGCAGCCTCTTGAGCGTAGGCGGCGGGAATCAGAAAGCTCATGTAGCACTCCTGTTGCAGAGATCAGTTAGTTATGAATTCGTCACGCAAGTGGCGGGGTTGGCAGGCCGCGCTTGGCATAGAAGGCGTCGACAAAGGCAGCCAATGTACCCTGTTGGATAGCATCGCGTAAACCACCCATCAGCCGCTGGTAGTGCCGCAAGTTGTGGATTGTATTCAACATGCTGCCCAGCATTTCGCCACATTTATCCAGATGGTGCAGATAGGCGCGAGAAAACTGTTTGCAGGTGTAACAATCGCACCCGGCATCCAGCGGCGAGTCGTCGTGCCGATGCATGGCGTTACGAATCTTTATCACGCCAGTGTCGGTGAACAGGTGGCCATTGCGCGCGTTGCGGGTCGGCATTACGCAATCGAACATATCCACGCCGCGGCGCACACCTTCGACCAGATCTTCTGGCTTGCCCACGCCCATCAGGTAACGCGGCTTGTCGGTGGGCATCTGCGGCGGAAGGAAGTCGAGCACGCGGATCATTTCCTCCTTGGGCTCACCGACCGAGAGACCGCCAATCGCCAGGCCATCGAAACCGATCTCGCACAGACCTTCCAGCGAGCGCATGCGCAGCGCCTCGTGCATGCCACCCTGAACGATGCCGAACAGCGCCGCCGGGCTGTCACCGTGCGCATCCTTGGAGCGGCGCGCCCAGCGCAACGACAGCTCCATCGAGCGCCGCGCGACGTCTTCATCGGCCGGATAGGGCGTGCATTCGTCGAAGATCATCACGATGTCGGAACCGAGATCACGCTGCACCTGCATCGACTCTTCAGGCCCCATGAAGACCTTCGCGCCATCAACTGGCGAGGCAAAGTAGACGCCCTCCTCCTTGATCTTGCGCATCGCCCCCAGGCTAAACACCTGAAAACCGCCGGAGTCGGTCAGGACCGGCCCCTGCCATTGCATGAAATCATGCAGGTCGCCGTGCGCCTTGATCACTTCGGTTCCTGGCCGCAGCCAAAGATGAAAAGTATTGCCGAGAATGATCTGCGCACCGATCCCCTCGATATCCCGCGGCAGCATGCCTTTCACCGTGCCGTAGGTACCCACCGGCATGAACGCCGGCGTTTCCACCGTCCCGCGAGGAAAGGTCAGACGTCCGCGGCGGGCCCTCCCCTCGGTCGCAAGGAGTTCGAATGACATGTGGCAGGTATGACTCATTGGAAATCCTCGGGGCCGCGTGCGGCCGGATTGCGCGTGATGAACATGGCATCACCGTAACTGAAAAAGCGATAACCCTTGGCGACAGCCTCCGCGTAGGCGGCCATGGTTTCCGGATAGCCCGCGAATGCGGAGACCAGCATCAATAAGGTAGATTCGGGCAGATGGAAATTGGTGACCAGTGCGTCGACCACGTGAAAAGGTTTGCCCGGGTAGAGGAAGATATCGGTGTCGCCGCTGAAAGCCTTGAGCACGCCGTCGCGCGCAGCGCTTTCCAGCGAGCGTACACTGGTGGTACCGACCGCAACCACCCGGCCGCCGCGAGCCCGGCACGCCGCGACTGCGTCGACCACATCCTGACCGACTTCGAGCCACTCACGGTGCATGTGGTGCTCTTCGATGCGCTCGACACGCACGGGGTGAAAGGTACCCGCGCCCACATGTAGCGTGACGAAAGCGCTCTCGACGCCCTTTTCCCGCAACGCCGCCAGTAACTGCTCATCAAAATGCAGACCCGCCGTTGGCGCGGCGACGGCGCCCGCCCGCTTCGCATAAACCGTCTGATAACGTTCACGGTCAGCGATATCGTCCGGCCGGTCTATATAAGGGGGCAACGGCATATGGTCGACGCGGTCAAGCAGAGGAAGCACGTCTTCGCCGAACTCTAAC
>DPSI01000319.1 GCA_003527165.1 Pseudomonas sp. | reverse complement strand
CCATCGTCGACATGCGCCGCCACCTCACCCTGGAAAAGGGCGCCACGCCGAACAAGGGTGCCGAGGTGCTGGACAATCTGATCGCCACCGACAACCCGGGTGGCTTCGCCCCCGGCGGCAGGCTCAACTGGGCGGCGGACCTGAATCTACCGCTGATGAGCGAACGGCGAGAGGCCGAAGTCCTGTTCTGGGTCGGCGACGGTGCCTTTGACATGCGCAACCAGCGCACGCTGCGCGCCTTCGTCAAGGTCATGAGAGCCGCCAACGTCGACTTCGCCGTGCTCGGTCTGGAGGAGCGCGACAGCGGCGACGTGGCCCGCCGGCTGGGTGACGAGGCGACCTTCCAGCAGCTGGCCAAGCGCAATATCGCGACCCTGGGCCAATACTGTTTTCAGACCATCGTCACCTGCGATCCGCACAGCTTCCATGTCCTGAGGAACGAATACACGGACCTGGGCGGCCGCTACGAAGTGCTGCACCACAGCACCTTCATCGCCACCCTCATTGCCCGCGACCGGCTGACCCTCGGCAAGCACCAGGGCGCCAGCGTGACCTATCACGACCCCTGCTACCTGGGGCGCTACAACGGTGAGTACCAGGCGCCGCGCGCGGTGCTCAAGGCCATCGGCATCGAGGTGAAGGACATGGCCCGCTCCGGCTTCCGCTCACGCTGCTGCGGCGGCGGTGGTGGCGCGCCGATTACCGACATCCCCGGCAAGCAGCGCATTCCGGACATGCGCATGGCCGACATCAAGGAAACCGGCGCCGAGCTGGTGGCCGTCGGCTGCCCGCAATGCACGGCGATGCTCGAGGGGGTAGTCGCGCCGCGGCCGGAGATCAAGGACATCGCCGAGCTGGTAGCCGACGTGCTCATCGAGGCACCCGCACCCGCAAAGAAGCCCGTGGTGGCCAAAGCTGAACTGGTGGAGGTGCCGTGATGGACCTGCGGTGTAAATCGATGCGCCGTCCCCTCACCCGAGCCCTCTCCCCAAGGGGGAGAAGGTGTTGGCCGTGCGGGATATCGAGGGCGTGCCAAGCCCTACCGCTTGCTCAGATCGCCAGCCCCGCTCGATTGACGTCCTCGCCCCTTTGGGAAGCGCGGAGAGAGGGTTGGACGTTCACGAACTCCAGCCCGTGCCGTGTCCTTTCCCACACTCGGTTCGCCAACCCTTTAGCTCCCTCGCCGGGTGAGGGGGCGGAGTCCAGGCAAGCGCCTAAACATTATCCCCTTCCCGCCCGTACTGCCTGGCAGCCAGAGGTATCCTCATGACCATCGTCCGTCGCGATCCTCGCGCCGAGTGGATCGCTCGCAACCGGCTTCATCCACTGCACATGGCCATGCAGGCCAAAGGCGAAACACGCTGGACGGGCCCCAACGGCGTCGTTCGCAAGAATCCCCACGCGGTGGGTTTTATCGGCCCCAACGGAATCAAGCGCATCGACCGTAGCGGTACCCAGCAAGGCGGCGGCAACAACGGCGCCGCGGCCAGGGAGGTGCAGCTACTGCCGCTGCACAGCATTGAGCAACCGGGCTTTTTCATCGTTGTGGTGCCGGACATGCTCGGCGGCCGCCTTTCCAGCCACGATCGTGATCTGCTCGGCCTGGCGCGCAAACTTGCAGGGACCGAAGGAGCGGTGCTGGCGGTGGTCTTTGGCGACTACAAGGAAGCCGCGCTGGACACCGCCGGCGTCGATCGCCTGTTACATCTTCAAGGCAGCGAGTACGAAGGCTACGCGCCAGAGCAACGCTTGCAGGCGTTGGTTGCCACCGAACATCAGTTCAATCCGCGTCACTGGCTGCTGCCCGACAGCCGCGGCGGCGGTGGCGAGCTCGGCCGACGTCTGGCCGCCAAGCTGGGCGAACGCCCGGCTACCCGGGTCTGGCAGGTGGACGAAGCACGTTGCATCGGACGAGCCGGCGCCGGGCGCGAAGACCTGCGGCGGCTATTGCCGAAGCTGATCCTGGCCGCCGCCGAGTGCGCCGAACCCATCGCAGAGACCCGTCATGAAGTGCGGCCGGTGACGCTGCACGACGCTGTCGCCCGCAGCCTGCCGCGCCTCGAGAATCTCGGCCCGGTCGCCGTCGATCCCGCGCTGATTCCCATGGCCGAGTCGGAATTCATTCTCTCGGGAGGCAACGGCGTCAAGGATTGGGACCTGTTCCACCACGCCGCCCAGATCCTGGGGGCCACCAAGGGCGCCTCTCGGGTCGCGGTGGACGATGGTTTCATGCCGCGTCACTGTCAGGTCGGCGCGACTGGTACCTGGGTCACCGCGCGGGTCTATCTGGCGGTGGGCATCTCCGGGGCCATCCAGCACCTGCAGGGCATCGGCGCCTGCGACAAGGTGGTGGCGATCAACCTGGACCCGGGCTGCGACATGATCAAACGCGCGGATCTGGCGGTTATCGGCGATTCGGCCGCCATCCTCAGGGCGCTGATCGAGCGGGTCGCCAGCTATCGCCAGGAGGGCAAACGCGATGCGGCGTGAATGCGTAGGGTGGATGCCGATTTTTGCATCCACCGTCACCACGTCTCGGTGGATCGATGAAGCGCGATCCACCCTACGGAGCATCTCATGACTGATTTGACTATCATCGCCCTGGTCTCGGTCGGTGCCCACCCGACCTCGGGGCGCCCGCGCCGCGCCGAACAGGACGCCCGCGCCGTCGAACTGGGCTTGCGTCTGGCTGGCGAGCGGCTGCAGCTGGTGCATGCCGGCGCTGCCGAAGAAGAGGCGTTACGCGGCTACCTCGGGATGGGCCTGACAGAACTGACCGTGCTAGAGCAACCACGCGGGGCCGACGCCCTGCCCGTGCTTGCCGAATACCTGGCCAACAGCGATGCGCAGATGGTGCTGACGGGCAGCCAGGCCGAGACCGGCGAAGGCTCCGGCATGCTTCCCTACCTGCTGGCCGAGCGGCTTGGCTGGCCGCTTGTGGTGGGGCTGGCCGAAGTGGAGAAGGTCGAAAACGGTAGCGCACTGGTACTGCAGGCCCTGCCGCGGGGCCAGCGACGCCGGCTGAAGGTGCGCCTGCCGTTTCTCGCCAGCATCGACAACGCCGGCCCGCCAGCGCGGCAAAGCGCGTTCGGGCCGGCCCGCCGCGGCCAGATCAGCGCCGAAGCGGTGTCCGCTACCGAAGACGAGCTATTCGCCGAAGCCCAGCTGCAACCCGCACGGCCACGGCCCAAACGACTCAAGGTGATTCACGGCAAGACCGCCGCCGACCGCTTGAGAGCCGCCACCGCCAAGACGTCCGGGGACGGCGGACAAGTGCTTCGGGATTTGTCGCCGGAAGCCGGTGCCGAGGCTATCTTCAAGTTATTGCGCGAGGAAGACGTGCTGCGCTGAGCGCGGTGGTTCTTCTTTTACGGAAACCAAAGGAGCAAGCACGATGATGCATACCGACCTGATCGACCAGGACGACTTCCGTGATCGCCTCGTGGCGCTGGGCTTTGAAATACCCAGCGGCGCCACCGCCGAACAAGCCTGTGAACGCGCCGTCATCGGCCTCTCTCAGGAACGTGCGCAGGCGCTGCGCAGATTGGTCGAAGAACTCCTCGGGGGCTCAGCGACGTTGCTGCCTGCCGTACGTGAGGCCATCAGCCGGAACCTGCTTCCGGCACTGGTACGGTTGTAGAAAACGCGCATCCGGACGGCGCATTCCGTCCTAGGAGAACGCTTCTCGGTTGTTCATAGGGGCTTCGGCGAGGGTCGCGAGGCGCGATCGTTATCGACCTGGCATCACTGTGCAGGTCGCGGTCACCTGTTCGCCCGGGTGTTCGCTGGCTCATGACGATCTTGCGACGCAACGGGTTATCGCCATCCAGTGCCGCTGCGCTGACGCGCCGGGATGCGGCTGGATGACGCTCAGATCAACTACCGGCGCCACGTCGGGCTGGACGACGCCGCCATCTCGCCCAGCCCACACCACACGACTCCTGAGCTCCGTCAGATGCGCACGCTGGCATAGGTCGATTCGCCCTGAGCACGCTGCAACGCGGCCATGGCGGCAGGATGCTTGCTGGCTTCATCGGGACGAGGAATCAGTGCGACCACCTGCGCCGATTGCTGGCCCGAACGCTCGTCACGAGGCGGAATGCCGAAGAACTCGCGGTAGCACTTGGAAAAATGCGGGGTCGAGACGAAGCCGCAGACCGAGGCCACTTCGATGATCGACATAGGCGTCTGCTTGAGTAGCTGACGGGCACGTATCAGGCGCAGCTTGAGGTAGTAACGCGACGGCGAGCAATGCAGATACTTCTGAAACAGCCGCTCGAGCTGACGCCGCGATACATTGACGTAGCAGGCCAGTTCATCCAGGTCGATCAGCTCTTCCAGGTTGGCCTCCATCAGCGCAACGATTTCCAGCAGCTTCGGCTGATTGGTACCCAGCATGTGCTTGAGCGGCACACGCTGGTGGTCCTGTTCGCTGCGGATGCGTTCGTACATGAACATGTCGGAGATCGCCGCGGCCAGTTCCCGGCCATGCTGGGCGCCGATCAGATGCAACATCAGATCCATAGGCGCGGTACCGCCTGAGGCGGTATGCCGATTGCGATCGATGGAGAACAGTCGGGGCGTGACCGTCGTGCGAGGAAAGGCTTCCTGCATCGCAGCCAGGCATTCCCAGTGGACACTGCAATCGTAGCCATCGAGCAATCCGGCCTTGGCCAGCGCCCAGCTACCCGTGCATACCGCACCAAGCTGACGGCCGTGACGGGCTTGAGCCTGCAACCAATGCAGATGCTCGCGGCTCACGCTGTGCTGGATATCCACCCCGCCGCATACGATCACTGAATCGAGACTGGGCGCCGTGCCGAAGCCCGCATCCGGACTGATTTGCAGCCCGTCGCTGGCAGTTACCGGCTGCCCGGCCTGGGTCAGAGTGAACCAGCGATAGAGCTCTTTACCGGAAAGCTGGTTGGCCATCCGCAAAGGCTCTACGGCCGAGGCCAGGGAGATCAGGGTGAAGTTATCCAGCAGCAAAAAACCGATGGTCTGCGG
>DPSI01000321.1:867-10101 GCA_003527165.1 Pseudomonas sp. | reverse complement strand
CCCCGGCTCCGGCAAAACCACCATTGCCCTGCAGTTTCTCCTCGAAGGCGTACGCCACGGCGAGCGTGTGCTCTACGTGACGCTATCGGAAACCAAGCTTGAGCTGGAACTGGTCGCCAAGCGACACGGCTGGACGCTTGAAGGCATCGATGTGTTCGAATTAGTGACCGCTGAGGACACCCTTGATCCCGAACTCGAGCTGACCGTGCTGCATCCGGCGGAGATGGAGCTGAGCGAGACCACCAAACAGGTCTTCGACCGTGTCAGCGAGACCAACCCGAGCCGGGTGATTTTCGACAGCCTGTCCGAGATGCGTCTGCTGGCGCAAAGCCCGCTGCGCTACCGCCGGCAGGTACTGGCGCTCAAGCACTTTTTCACCACCCGTCGCTGCACGGTGATCCTGCTCGATGACCAAACCTCCGAAAGCGGCGATCTGCAGCTGCACTCGATTTCCCACGGGGTGGTGATGCTTGAGCAGTTGGCCATCGATTACGGCGCCGAGCGCAGGCGCCTGCGCGTGATCAAAATGCGCGGCATCCAGTTCCGGGGCGGCTATCACGACTTCTCGATCAAAAAAGGCGGTCTGGCGATTTACCCGCGTCTGATCGCTGCCGAACATCATTCTCCATTCGTGGGCGAACTGACCGCCAGCGGCAACGCTGAGCTGGATCAGATGCTCGGTGGCGGACTGGAGCGCGGCACCAACGCGCTGCTGATAGGCGCAGCGGGGGTCGGCAAATCATCGGTGGCACTGGGCTTCGTCGCCGCCGCGTGCAAACGCGGTGAAAACGCGTCCTTCTTTATATTCGATGAAGGCATCGGCACGCTCCTGGCGAGGAGCCGGGCGCTCGGGCTGGATATGCAGCCCTGGATCGACAACGGTCAGTTGCATCTGCAGCAGGTCGATCCCGCCGAGCTGTCACCCGGTGAATTCACTGCCGCCGTACGGCACAGCGTGGAGGAGCACGGCGCGCAACTGGTGGTGATGGATAGCCTCAACGGCTACCTGAACGCCATGCCCGACGGCCGCTTCCTGATGCTGCAGATGCATGAGTTGCTGAGTTATCTGGGTCAGAAAGGCGTGATCAGCGTGATGGTGCTGGCTCAGCATGGCCTGGTGGGACCGATGGATACCCCCATCGATATCAGCTACCTGAGTGATGCGGTTATCATGCTGCGCTATTTCGAACATGCCGGCGTTGTCCGGCGTGCGTTGTCGGTGGTCAAGAAGCGCAGCGGACGCCACGAAAACACTCTTCGGGAGTTCCGTCTTGGCGCGTCTGGCATCAAGGTCGGGCCACCGCTGACCGCCTTCAGCGGTATATTCTCTGGCACGCCGCAGTACAACGGCGATGCCACTCCCCTCATGAAAGACGAGCATGACGACACCTAAGCGCGACAGCCCATTAGTAGTCGTCTTCGCTCCCATCGGCCGGGACGGCCCCACGACAGCCGACCTGCTGCGCCGCAGCGGCATGAACGCGGAGGTGTGTCACAGCTTCGCCGAGGTGCTGGAGCGCGCCGAACGTGATACCGATGCGGTGTTTATCGCCGAGGAGGCGCTGTTCGGCCAGGATCTGCAGGCACTTGGCGCCTGGGTCGATCGGCAGCCTACCTGGTCCGACTTTCCCTTCGTGGTGTTGACCAGTAAGCATCGGCAGCCGGCCGTCATCGCCTGGCGCCAGCGAATGGTCGCGGCCTTGCGCAACGTCTCGCTACTTGAACGCCCGGTACAGAGCATCACCCTGACCACTGCCATTCAGGCGGCCGTACGCGGCCGTCTTCGCCAGTACGAAGTACGTGCATTGATCGAGGCCCGCGAACGGGCCTCGCATGAGCTCGAGGCGCTCGTAGTCGAACGTACCCGGGCACTGGAGCAGGCCAATGTCGAGCTGCGCACGCAAATGGAGGAGCGCGCCCACATCGAAGAAACCTTGCGTCAGACGCAGAAGATCGAGGCCATCGGGCAGCTCACCGGCGGCATCGCCCATGACTTCAACAATCTGCTGATGGTTATCGCCGGCGGACTCGATATGCTCGATCGCCGTTCCGATCCCGAGCGGCGCCAGCGTCTGATGGAGAGCATGCGTCAGGCAGCACAGCGAGGCGCGGCATTGACCCGTCAGCTGCTGGCCTTTTCCCGGCGGCAATCGCTGGCGCCCGAACCGGTCGATCTTGCCCATCGCATCAGCCGGATGCGTGAATTGCTCGACCGCAGCCTACGCGGCGACGTGCACGTCAACGTGCAGTTCGCCGCGGATCTATGGCCGGTGGAAGTCGATCCGGGCGAGCTGGAGCTGGTGATCCTCAACCTGGCAGTCAACGCCCGCGACGCGATGCCTGAAGGCGGTACGATTCTGCTGCAGGCCTCGAATGCGCCTGACGAAGATGTGCGGGGCCGGCGCGGTGATTTCGTTCGCCTGGCGGTGACCGACTCCGGCACGGGTATTCCGGCCGACCTGCGCGGGCGTGTATTCGATCCGTTCTTCACCACCAAGGAGATCGGCAAGGGCTCCGGCCTCGGCCTGGCGCAGGTCTACGGTTTTGCTCGGCAATCAGGCGGCACGGTCTGGATCGACACCGAGTGCGAGCGAGGCACCCGCGTGATTCTGCTGCTGCCCCGCTCAGCCACGGCACCGGACGAGCAAGGCCAGGCCGGTGGCCATCAGATGGAGCCCCCGGCGAATGCCTCCGCCGGCAATGTCCTGCTGGTGGACGATGACGAGGAGGTCGCGGCGCTGGTGGCTGAAATGCTTCAGCACCTGGGTTTCACCGTGACCCACGCCGCCAGCGCCGCGGCGGCACTGGGCGCGCTGGCAAACGGGCGCGACGTGGATATCGTGTTCTCCGACGTGATGATGCCCGGCGGCATGAACGGAGTGGAGTTGGCCCAGGAGATCCGCACGAGACGCCTCGACATCCCGGTTCTGCTCACCAGCGGCTATGCCGAAGCGGCGAAAAAAGCCGCGGCTGACGAAGGCGTCTACGTGCTGGCCAAGCCTTATCGATTGGAGGAGCTCGCGCTTGCCATCGGGGAAGCAATGAACGGCACCGCAGCGTCCAGCCACGCCGCGAAACCGCTCGCGTCGCACCGCTGAAGGCGCCTCGCGCTATCGCCTCGGCGGTCCGAGGCCGAACTAAGCGCAACCCTCACCGTCGAAACGCCAACTCCGCAACGGCCGGCCTGTCCGGGCCCGCGCCCGCAGCGCCTCATCGGCAGCCCCAACAGAGGAATTGGCCATGCCCGAACCATTCCACGCCTCCAGGCATTTCACCTACGACGCAGCCGTCAAGCCGCGCTGGACCGTCAATCTGTTGGTTGCCGTGCTGCTGAGTGTGCCCCTCGTATCGGCAGCGAACGGCCCGTCGCTGTCGGCCCGCGATGCGCAATACAAGCGTTTCAGCGAGACTGTCATGGCCGAGCCCAACCACCGCTCGCCGGCGCCAACCGCGAAATACAACCACATCATCACCTACGGTCAATCTCTGGCATCAGCCGCCGAAGGTTGGCCTGCGCTCTCCAAACAGCCCGGTTATGACAATCTGATGCTAGGCGACTCGGTACGTTCGGCGACATTCAGTGGAGATCGCTTCGTACCGGTGGGTGAGGCGGCGTTCAAGCCACTCAAGGCGGTGGTCCAGCTCAAACGTGATCCGAAGACGATCCTCGATAGCGCCGCGATCGCGAAGCTGGAGCAGCACGCCCAGGAAGAAGGCGAGTCCGTGGAGGTTGGCGCGCTGAACATGGCGCGCCGCCTCTATCTCGACAAGCATGACGTGGAAGCCGACGCCGAACACCTGTTCGTCGCCAGCAACGCATCCACCTCGGGGCGCTCCATCGCACAGCTGTCCAAGGTCGGCGGTACCCACGAGTACCGACGGGTGTTGCAGGCGGTCGATCAGGCCAAGCAGGTCGCTGACGCCGAAGGCGCCAGCTACAGCCTCAGCGCCTTCTTCTGGCTGCAGGGGGAATACGACTATTCGCAGACCCAGGGCGGCATCAACGACAAAGCCTATTACAAGAAAATGTTGCGCCAGCTGCGCGACGATCTGAATGCCGATACCGCGCAGGCAATCGCCGGGCAGCAGCGGATGCCTGCGTTCATCACCTACCAGACCGATGCCAAGTCGTCGGTGGTAAACGGCAGCCTGGACATCGGCATGGCACAGTGGGAGTTGGCTCAGGAGGAGCCGAATTGGTACCTTGCCGGGCCGGTTTACCCCTATGTGGACAAGGGCACGCACTTGTCCGCCAATGGTTACCGCTGGTTCGGCCAGATGCTCGGCAAGGTCTATCACCACGTAGTGGTCGAGCGCGGCAACTGGCTACCGCTGTCGCCGCGCGGTGCCACCGTCGAAGGCCGCGAAATTCTCATCGATTTTCACGTGCCCTCCCCGCCGCTGACCTTCGATGAACCCTACCTAGGCTACAAGGCGCGGATGATCGAGAACCGCGGCTTCACCCTGAGCGATGCAAAGGGCGAGGTGCCGATCGAAGCCGTCGAAATTGCCGCCAATACAGTGGTGCGTCTGGTTGCTGGTCGCGACTTGGTCGGCACGCCGCAAATCCGCTATGCCAGCCGCGCAGCCGACGGTGCCGGCGAACTGCGCGACAGTGATCCGACCCAGGCCGACGCCCGCTACGAATATCTACCGGATGAAGGCATGCCACCTGAGGCCAACATCGCCGCACTGGTGAACAAACCCTACCCACTGCACAACTGGAGCATCGCGTTCGAGATCGAAGCGAGCGCCAGCGAAGCAGGCCAGGCGCTGCGCTGAAGCTGCGGTGAGGCCGAGGCTCAGGCGATGCTGCGCAAGCGCGCCATGTCCTTGACCGGGGAGGCGCCGAACAGCCGGCTATATTCCCGGCTGAACTGTGAGGGGCTTTCGTAACCGACCCGATAACCGGCCGCTGACACCTCCAGTCCTTCGGCCATCAGCAAACGCCGGGCCTCCTGCAACCGGAGCTGCTTCTGGTATTGCAGCGGGCTCATGGCAGTCAACGCCTTGAAACGGTGATGCAGGCTGGAACTGCTGAGGTTCACCCGGCGCGCCAGCTCATCGATACGCAGCGGCTCGACATAGTTATGGTTGAGCCAATCGATGGCGCGGTTGACACGATGCGACTGGCTGCCCTGCAGCGCCACGTCCTGCAGATGCCGGCCCTGCGGCCCACAGAGCAGGCGGTAGAAAATCTCGCGCAATGCCAGCGGTGCCAGTACCGGAATGTCCTTCGGGTTGCCCAGCAGGCGTACCAGGCGCAGGGTGGCATCCAGCAGCGGCGCGTCGATGCGGTCCAGATACAGGCCACGCCCGTCCGGCTCGCCGCTCGCCATGAGCGGCTCGGTCTCGCTGATCAACCCGGCGATCAACGAGGGATCGATATCCAGCCGGATGCAGATATACGGCTCGGTACTGGACGCACGCACCACGCACCCGGCCACTGGCAGGGTCACCGACACCACCAAGTAGTGCAGCGGGTCATAGCAGTACAGCTCGTCGGCCAGACGCACTTCCTTGCCGCCTTGGACGATGATGCACAGCGCCGGCTTATGTACGCCGTAGGTCATCTCGCCGGGCGTCTCGCAGCGAATCAGGTACAGCGGTTCGATGGCCGTTGAATGCATGCCGTCACCGCTGACCAAACCATCCACCAGCCGCGCCAGTTCGGCGCGTTGCGCACTGGTTTCATCGGCTGGAGGAGTAATGAATGAGTTCATGACAGCCGGCTCTTGGGAAAACGAAGGGATTTAGCTTAGCAGCTCGGGACGAAAACGCTGTGTCCCGTCCGCTGCCAACTGCTAAGCAGAAGAGCATCGCTGGAGGCCGGCCTGTCAACGCGTCCGCCCTTGCATTTGACAGATAGGCATAGGGGTTCCTAGTATCATTTTCAAAATCAAGTATCGCACTGCAAAACAACAACAGGCTTTTAAGCCGAGGAGTGAACGATGCACCGCCTTGCCCGCCCCATCTTGCTTGCCTCTTTTCCGCTGTGTCTGGGACTGACCGGAGCCGCACTGGCGAAGGAAGTCGAGCTGCCCAAAACCATGGCCTGGTCTGCTTACGGCACCAACTCCAGTGGCTATACCCAAGCCGTCGCCATCGGCGCGATGCTGCAGAAGAACTATGGGACGGCTCTGCGCATCCTGCCCGGCGACAATGACGTGTCGCGCATGACGCCGCTCAAGGGCGGCCGCGTCGACATCTGCGCCTGCGGCATCGCCGCTTACTTCGGCGCCGAAGGCGTGCTGATGTTCGCCACGCCAAATTGGGGCCCGCAACCGCTGCGGGTGATCACCACATCCATCGCCTCGTTCTCCATGTCTCCGGCGATAGCCGGCGACATCGGAGTGAAAACACCGGCCGACCTCAAGGGCCGCAAGATTTCTCACATCCGCGGGGACGATGCCTTGAACAAAGGCACCGAGGCCTATCTCGCCTTCGGCGGGCTGACTTGGGATGACGTCGAACGGGTCGATTTTCCAGGCTATGGCCGCTCGTTCGACGGCATCATCGCCGGGCAGTCCGATGCCGCCTTCACCAGCACTGTGACGCCAGTCGCCCAGCAACTCGCCAGCAGCCCGCGCGGTATCACCTGGCCTGAACTCGACCCGAACGACAAGGAAGGTTGGGCGCGCATGCAGAAGGTCGCGCCCTACTTCCAGCCGCACGTGATGACCTCCGGCGCTGGCGGCGTTTCGAAGGACAACCCGGTCGACAGCGCCAGCTACCCCTATCCGATCATCGTTGGTAACGCCGACCTCGATGACAAGACCGCCTACTCGCTGATCAAGGCCCTGCAGGACAGCCACGACGACTACAAGGATGCCGCCCCCGGTGCCGCCGGCTATGCAATGGACAAGCAGAACATGACGTGGGTGATCCCCTTCCATGACGCCGTGGTCGAGTATTACAAGGAAAAGGGCGTGTGGACTGATGCCATGCAGGCTCACCAGGACCAACTGATCAAACGCCAGAACCTGCTGATCGACACCTGGAAGACGTTCACCGCAGGCACCCCTCCTGAAGACGAAGCCGGCTTCACCCAAGCCTGGTTGAAGACCCGCGCTGATGCCCTGCGCCAGGCCGGAATGGAACCGGTATTCGAATAACCGTCCCTAGCGGTTGCTGTACCCAGGCGGCCGGAGTCCACTCCGGCCGCATTCGCGCAAGACGGTTCGGAGTAATCGATGAATTCCAACACCGATCCAACGGGCGAGACCAAAAACCTTGGCGAGCAGGTTTCCAAGATCCGCGCATTGCCGCCGGCCCTGCGCTGGTTCCCCGGCACGCTGACGGTGCTGCTGACCCTGCTGACACTCGACTACCTGTTCAATCTCGGCCTGCTCACTTTCGTGACCGGCCTGGAAACGCAGTTCTATTACGCCGTGGTGGCCCTGCTGCTGCCGCTGGTGTTCCTGCTCTGGCCGGCGCGCGCGTCCGGGCAGGATAAGCCGGTGCCCTGGTACGACTATCTGCTGTTCCTCGCCGCGGTGGCGGTCAGCGGCTATTTCGTGGTCAACGCCGAGGCGATTCTGGAACGCGGCTGGGGCTTCGACGCGCCGGCCACGGCGGTGTGGATGAGCTACGCCTTCTGGCTGCTGATCCTTGAGGCCGCCAGACGCGCCGGTGGCTGGCCGATCGCACTCATTGCCGCGCTGTTTTCCTGCTATCCAATGGTGGCCGACATCGTGCCGGGGCCGATCCAGGGCTTTCCCTCGACGCTCGAGCAGACCGCGATCTACCACACCATGAGTACCGAGAGCGTCATGGGCGTGCCGCTCCAGGCCTTCGCCGGGCTGGTGATCGGCTTCCTGATCTTTGGCGTGGTGCTGCAGAAGACCGGCGGCGGCGCCTTCTTCATCAACCTCGCCTTCGCCCTGCTTGGCCATGTACGCGGCGGGCCGGCCAAGGTGTCGATCTTCGCCAGCGGGCTGATGGGCTCGATGAGCGGCAGCGTGATCACCAACGTACTGACCACCGGGGTGCTGTCGATACCTGCGATGCGGCGGATCGGCATGAGCCGTTCCTTCGCCGGCGGGGTCGAAGCGTGCGCCTCCACCGGCGGCGTGCTGATGCCGCCGGTGATGGGCGCCACCGCGTTCGTCATGGCGATGTTCCTGGACGTGCCCTACGGCGACGTCGCGCTGGCGGCGGTGATCCCCTCGGTCCTGTATTTCCTCGGGCTGTTCGTTCAGATCGATGCCTATGCCGCGCGCGAGAATATCGAAGGCATCCCGAAGGCCGAGCTGCCTTCGGTGAAGCAGACACTCAAGGACGGCTGGTACTTCATTTTCGTCTTCGCCCTGCTGGTGTGGATGCTGCTGGTGATGCAGCGCGAAGCGGTGGCGCCCTTCTACGCCACGGCGCTGCTGCTGGTGATCAACCAATTTTCACGCAAGCACCGCTGGGGCTGGGCGCAGGTACGCGACACGCTGGGTTCGGCGGCCAAGCTGTTCGCCGAGCTGATCGCGATCCTCACGGCCGTGGGCATGCTGGTCGGCGCACTGTCAATGACCGGGCTGTCCGGCACCATCGCCAACGACTTCATCCGCCTGGCTGGCGGCAGCGTGCCGCTGTTGCTGCTGATGGGCGCGCTGACCAGCTTCGTGTTGGGGATCGGCATGACCGTGACCGCGGCTTACATCTTCCTTGCCGTGGCGCTGGCTCCGGCACTGATCCAGGGCGGCGGCATGGACCCGATGGCGGTGCACATGTTCATTCTGTACTGGGGCATGCTCAGCTTCATTACCCCACCGGTTGCACTCGGAGCCTTCGCCGCCGCCACCGTCGCTGGCGCGCGGCCGATGGAAACCGGCCTGCAGGCGATGCGGTTGGGCAGCGTGATCTACTTCATCCCGTTCCTGTTCGCGCTCAACCCGGCGTTAATCATGCAAGGGCCGGCCTGGGAAATCGCGCTGGTGTTCTGTCAGGCGGTGCTGGGCATCATCCTCTTCGCCTCGGCAATGCAGGGCTACCTGATCGGCATCGGCCGATTGGGCCACAACCTGCTGACCGAGACTCTGAGCCGCACACTGATCCTGATCGCCGGCCTCTGCCTCGCATTACCCGGTGGCGGGTCGATTCCCTTTACTCACCTGCAGCTGCTGATCGCCGGCGTTGCCACGGCCGTACCGGCGATTCTCCTGGCGCGCTGGAGCCAGCAGCGCATCGCAGCGTCCGCTCACGGGTAGCCCGATATCAATGTCGCCGCATCCCGGCCGGGATGCG